>JBGPLV010000061.1:0-8592 GCA_041486625.1 Elusimicrobiota bacterium | reverse complement strand
GAGCGGAATTGGTGAGGCGGTCCAAGTGCTCCCGAAGCTTAAACACCCGGCCGTTATAGGCCCTAATACCCTCAAAGACCCCATCGCCGTAAAGGAGGCCGTGATCAAACACGGAAATAACGGCTTTTTCTTTATCGACCAACTGTCCGTTTAAGTAGATTTTCATTTGCACGCTTCTCCGAAACCGTCATCCCCGAATGCCTGACCCTTCGTCATCCCCGAGTGCCACTGTCGGGGATCCATAATGTCGTCTACGGCCTTTTCGTCACCCCCGAAGGTTTCTGTCGGGGGTCTATCATTTTCTTTCGTTAGAAACGTCATTCCTTCGCTTACCAAACGCCAAACGGATCAGGCCCACCGCGAGAAGAAATATTCCCACTAACTGACGCTCTCGAAATGGATTCGGCATAAAGACCATATACAGTCCAACTAGAATAGGCACCCATGAAGGCCAGTTCTCTTTAAGCCAATTCTTCATATAAATCTTTCCATTCGGAATTCTGTTTCTTAATCAACCGTATCTTCCACGCCCGCTCCCACTTCTTCAGAACTTTCTCGCGTACAATGGCGGATTCCATCGTTTCATGAACTTCATACCACACCAATCGATGGACAGCATGCTGTTGACTGAAGCCTTCGACCAAGTCGTTCTTATGTTGCCATACACGTTTCGTGAGATCAGAAGTCACTCCAATGTACAACGTTCCATTTGGGCGATTGGCCAACATATAGACACAAGGCTGCTTTTCCATGTAAAGACCTAATGGATCCCCGACTACGGCCTCGGGGATGACTATTCTACCGTTGCCACCGCTTGAGAACCGTCGCCCCCGAAGGTCACTGTCGGGGGCCTATCATGCTGCTTACGGCACGATGGATCCCCGCCTACGACCGCGGGGATGACGCCAAAAGGGGCTCGATTTTCCCATCCCTTAAGCGAATGCAGCGGTCGGCGCGCGCGGCGATATCTTCCTGGTGCGTCACGATGACCGCGGTGGCGTTCGTGCGGCGGGATTCCTCCCACAAAAGTTTGAGCACCCCTTCGCCAGTTTCCTTATCGAGATTGCCGGTCGGTTCATCGGCCAGAATCAGCGCGGGCTCGTTCATCACGGCCCTGGCCAAAGCGACCCGCTGTTGCTCGCCGCCGGACAAGCTCATCGGCCGTTTGTAGAGGTGACCACGCAGGCCTATTGTATCCAAAAGCATCGCCGCCTGCGCGGCGGCCTGGCGTTCGGGAACGCCCTGTATCCGTGCGGGCAGCATCACGTTCTCAAGGACCGTCAGTTCGGGCAACAGATGATGGAACTGGAAAAGAAACCCGATGTACTCATTGCGCAGGCGCGCTCGTTCTTTCGGCGAGAGCGACTGGACTTCGACGCCCTGAATCTTCAGCGTTCCGGAAGAAGGTTGTTCCATGAGGCCTAAGAGGTGTAGCAGCGTCGATTTTCCCGCGCCGGAGGGGCCAACGATGGCGACGATCTCCCCCTCGCGGAGATCGATGTCGATGCTGTGCAAGACTTCCACTTCTCGATCGCCCTGCGGGAAACGCTTAGTCAATCCCTGCGCTGAAAGCGTGATCGTTTCATCCATAGCGAATCGCTTGAACCGGATCCATTTGGTGCGCCTTGTAGGCGGGGTAGAGAACCGAGGCCAGTACCAATAAAAAAGCGCACACCGCCACACTTTCGACCGTTTGTCCGGAAAGCCGCACGGGCAGGCGATCGATGTAGTAGACGTCCGCGGGAAGGCGAATAATCGGATAGTGTTTCAAAAGCTCGCTGATCACAATTCCCAGCGCAAGTCCCAAACTCACTCCGCTGCCGCCGATCATGAGCCCATTAATAAGGAAGATCTTGGCGATCTGCCTGGGAGAGGCCCCCAGGGCCTGCAGGATTCCAATTTCGCGGCCTTTCTCGATCGTGAGGAGGAGAAGATTCGAAATGATCGTAAAGCTCGATACCAAGATGATGAGGGTCAGAATGATGAACATCACCGTGCGTTCGAGTTTCATCGCGGAAAAAAGAGGCCGGTTCAGATCCTGCCAGGAGCGCACCCAGAACCCCGTTCCCAGGCGGTCCAAGATCGCTTTCTCCGCGCTTTGTGTTTTGTCGACGTCTGTGAGCCGAACGCCGTAGCCGGTGATGTGGTTTCCGATTCCAAGCAGTTCCTGCGCTGTCGGGAGAGAAATATACGCGAGGTTGGCGTCGTATTCATACATTCCGGAATGAAAGATTCCCACAACCTTATATTTGCGCATGCGTGGGGCTTGTGCGAGAGCATCCCCTTCTCCTTGTGGGGCAATCAGTGTTAACGTGTCACCTTCATGGGCGCCTACCTGCGCCGCCAGTTCCTGCCCCAGAACGATCCCATGATCGTCCAGTTTTTGCCAATCCCCCTGGGACAGAATCTCATTTAAACGCGTTACCCTTGTCTCCATGTTCGGGATGATACCGCGCAAGAGAATCCCCGTGACCCGACGGTCGGATTGCAGAAGAGCCTGAGCGCTTACATAGGGGGCTTGTGCCTGCACGCCCGGAACACTTTGGAGAGCGCTCGCGAGCGCAGGTTCATAGAGCAGCGTGGCGTCGAAGGGATTCGTGATGACGATGTGGGGCTGAGTGCCGAGGATTTTTTCTTGAATATCCGTACGGAATCCGTCCATGACGGCCAGCGTGACGAGGAGCGCCGCGACCCCGAGAGCAGTTCCTCCGACCGCGATCCCGGTGGTGACCAAGCGAAACACTCCGTAGCGTTGCCCCACCAAGAACCGTTTCGCTAAAAAGAGCTCAAAGCGCATAATTGCTGCCTCACCCAAGCCTGGCGGCTGCCCTCTCCCTATGGGAGAGGGACGAGCGAAGCTCCGGGTGAGGCTTGTCTTTCATTCGGGTTTAAGCAAAGGAAACAAAATCACTTCGCGGATCGAGGTTTGGCCCAGGATGAGCATCGCCAAACGATCAACCCCGATGCCCAGCCCTCCTGCCGGCGGCATGCCGTGTTCCAAAGCTGTCAGGAAGGCTTCGTCAACCACTTCCGCTTCCTCATCCCCTTTTTGTTTGAGTGCGGCTTGTTTGGCCATGCGCGCGCGCTGTTCGATGGGGTCATTCAGTTCTGAATAAGCGTTGGCGACTTCGTCTCCGGCGATGAAGAGCTCAAAGCGCTCAACGAGGCCCGGTTTTGATCGATGTTTCTTGGCCAGCGGCGAGATCTCAACGGGGTAATCCAAAACAAACGTGGGTTCCCAGAGATGAGGTTTCACCTTGAGATCAAAAATCCGGTCAAAGACTTTGTGATCTGGTATGCGGTCCTCGGAGCTCAAATTGAAGGTTTTCGCAATGTCACGCAAGCGGCCGTCCTGCCATCCTTTAATCACATCCGTCCCCGCGTATTTTTGGAATAGCTCGGTCATGGTGGCGCGCGCAAATGGCCGTTTCAGAGAGAGCGTTTTGGCATGCAGGGTGAGTTGATCGCTTCCATTGCATGCCTGTGCCGCATCACCAATGATTCTTTCGGTCAATATCATCATGTCATTGTAGTCGGCGTAGGCTTGATAGGCCTCGAGCAGAGTAAACTCCGGATTATGCATCGTATCCACTCCTTCGTTGCGGAAGACGCGGCCGATCTCAAAGACGCGGTCAAGTCCTCCCACCAAAAGACGCTTCAGATGCAACTCCAGAGCGATCCGCATAAAGAGCTTTGACTGCAGCGCGTTATGAAACGTTTCAAAGGGGCGGGCCGCCGCTCCTCCCGCCTGCGCCTGCAGGAGCGGGGTTTCCACTTCGAGAAACCCTTCGGACACGAGCGTCTGCCGGATCGATTGCAAAAGCTGGCTGCGCCGGCGGAAAAGCAATTGGATGTCCGGATTCGAGATCAGGTCGAGCTCGCGCTGCCGATAACGCGTCTCCACATCCTTTAATCCGTGCCATTTCTCCGGCAGAGGACGCAACGATTTGGCCAGAAGCGTGAAGCTCGCTACGCGGACACTCAGTTCGTTCGTTTTGGTGCGGAACATCTGGCCTTCGACCCCGATGAAGTCGCCGATGTCGGTGTCTTTCTGGAAAATCTGATAGGGTACCTCGCCAACGACATCTTTCTTCACATAGATCTGCATGCGGTGCGGGCCGTCGGCGATGTGCGCAAAGCAGGATTTCCCCATGTCTCGGACCGTCATCATGCGTCCGGCGGTCCGGATGGTTTGGTCCGAGCCGTGTTCCGGCAAGGAATCGGCAAAATTCTTGGCAAGCGCCGCGACAGTGTGCGTGCGATCAAAGTGATAGGGATAAGGATTGATACCTTTTTCGGCAAGTTTTTTGAGCTTTTCTCGCCGCTGAGCAATCAGGGTTTCAAGTGAGGCGGCCGGGGGTGGCGGTGCCGAAGCCTCCGGCTTCGGGGGACGGGTGTCCATCTATTTATTGGCTGCTTTGCTAAGAACTTCTTGGATTTTTTCTCGTAGGTGTTTAGGATCGAAAGGCTTTTCCATGTAAAAGGCAACGTTGGAGGCCATCTCAAAGACGTCGCGCATTTGTCCCTTGGCCGTCAAAATGATGACGGGGATCCGCTTGGTGCTCTCGGTTTCGGTCAGCCGGGCGTTCACGGTGTAGCCGTCCATCTCCGGCATCATGATGTCGAGGATAATCAAGTCCGGGAGCTCCGCGTACGCTTTTTCCAGCGCTTCACGGCCGTTGTAGGCTTCAATGACCTGGTGACCGTCGCGTTCCAAGAGGAACTTGACGAGCTCCACCACGTCCCTTTCATCATCGACTACTAGTACTCTGGCCATGCGCGTAATCTTATCTTTTTGTCGCGCGATATTCCAGATAGGCGTCAATGAATGAATCGATCTCACCATCCATGACTTTTTCCACTTGGCCTACCTCAAACCCAGAGCGGTGATCCTTTACCATCTGGTACGGCATGAAGACGTAAGACCGGATTTGGTTGCCCCAGGCGATGTCCCCCTTTTCGTCATAGCGCTTTTCGATCGCCTGACGCTGCTTGTCGCGCTCAAGCTCATAGAGGCGGATTTTTAGGACCTGAAACGCCTTTTCGCGATTTTTGATCTGCGATCGTTGGTTTTGGCAGGCGACCACCACTCCTGTTGGGAGATGTGTAATGCGAACCGCGCTGTCCGTCTTGTTGATGTGCTGTCCGCCGGCCCCGTGTGCGCGGTAAGTGTCGACGCGGAGGTCCTTTTCTTCAATCTTAATCTCAATGTCCTCATTGACGTCCGGCAGCACATCGCAGGAGGCAAAACTCGTGTGTCGGCGCTTATTGGCATCGAAGGGCGAAATCCGAACCAGCCGGTGAACACCCGCTTCTCCTTTAAGGAACCCGTAGGCGTAGGGGCCGCGTACAAAAAAGGTGATCGACTTGATGCCCGCCTGGTCGCCGCCCAGGATATCCGTGATTTCTACTGTGAATCCTTTGCGTTCAGCATAACGTTCGTACATGCGCGTGAGCATCTCCGCCCAGTCGCAGGCTTCCGTGCCCCCCGCGCCGGCATGCAGGGTGACGAGAGCGTCATCGCGATCAACGCTATCCGAAAATTTGGCCTGGCGTTCCATGTCCTGAAGGGTCGTGGCTGCCGCCGCCGTGCTTTTCTGCAGATCATTCAGGATGGCCGCGTCCGACTCTTCCGCCAAGGAGGCAAGATCCTGGAGATCGCGTAAGGAGGATTCTAGGGATGTGAATTTCGAGACGTCCTCTTTGAGGCGATTTTGCTCTTTAAGGATTTCCTGCGCTTTTTGTGGAACGTCCCAGAAATCAGAGATTGAGGAAAGTCCTTCTAGGTCTTTGAGGCGGGCCGCTTTTCGATCGAGGTCAAAGATACCCCCTGACCTTGGTGAGACGCTCGGAGAGTTGATTGAGTTGAGACAGGAGTTCTTGCTTCATGCGCGAAGTATATCACGTAGGAAAATTATTGCGCAAAAAAATACGCATCCCCATGCGAACAAATCTCCGAATCGGGTATAGAGAGTGAAGCCCGATCGGGGGACCACGGTTCCCTGGATCACACGAGGTTCAAAGATCCGGGAGGATGCCAGAACACGGCCATTGGGATCGATAATGCCCGTGATCCCGGTGTTATCGGCGCGGACAACCCAGCGGTCATTTTCAACGGCGCGGAAGATGTTTGGGGCCCAGTGCTGATAAGGAGCGGAGGTCTTCATATACCAGCCGTCGTTGGTGAGGTTGGCGATGAGAACAGCCCCTTGGCGGACTGACTGGCGGACAAGGTTCGGGAAGATCGCTTCGTAGCAAATATTCACCCCAATCGGAATGCCGGCAACACGGACTACAGGAGGCCGGTCGCCGGCGGCAAATCCCCCCAAGTCATTCAAAACGTTGACAAAGCGGCCCAGGACACTCGCCCACGGGACGATTTCCCCAAAGGGAACGAGATGACGTTTGGCGTATTCCCCTTCTAAATTACCTTCGGGATTAATCGAAAATGATGAATTATAAGCCTTTTCATTGTGGATAACGGGTGCGCCGACCAAGTGACTTGTATGGCTTTGTCGAACAACTTTCCGGAGCCAGTCGCGCAGTGGTGGGTCTTGCAACAGGTAACCGGGGACAGACGTTTCGGGCCAGATGATGATAGCGGGTTTGGATTGGGTAGCTTCAGTAATGAGTTTCTCGTAGGTTTTTTGGATTTCCTCTACGTAGGCTTTGTCCCATTTTTTGTACTGATCGATGCTTCCCTGCAGGAGGGCTATCTTGAGCGGAGGAGCGTAGGAGCCGGAGAGCGGGCGATGAAGGCGATAGAGGCCAAAGGAGTAACATGAGAAAACAATGAGAAGAGACGGAAGAACTTTCGTCATTCCCGCGGTAGTAGGCGGGAATCCATCATTATGGATCCCCGACAGAGGCGCTCGGGGATGACGGTCACATACCACTGCAAGCGACAAATTCACTAACACCACCAAAAACGAAACTCCATATACTCCCGTGACAGAGGCGATTTGAATGAGCGGGAGAATCTTAACCTGAGAATCCGCCAGAAGGGCCCAATGAAATCCTGAAAATAGGTAGGTCCGCAGGTATTCCAGCGCCACCCACGCCGCCGCCCCATATAAGGAAAATTGTAGGGGCGCACCGGTGTGCGCCCTAGCCACAAACCACGCCCAAACGCCCCAGTAGAGACCGAGATACCCGGCCAAGAGCAGTAAGCAGAGGGAGGCTAAGCCGATCGAGAGATGGGCCGCCTGAAAGGTCACTATGATCCAGTACAGAATGCCGCTGTAGGCGAGAGTGCCCGAGAGCCAACCGATCAGAAATGAGCGGGTGGACGAAAGTGCGGGTCGGCGGGTCGGCGAAATGGCAGCAATTAGAGGAACAAGACTAACCCACGCCAGCCAGGAAAGGTTGAAGTTAGGAAAGGCGGCAATATAGAGGGCGGAAGATGTGAGTGAAAGAGCGAGAGTGTGAGAGAGCGAGGGATTTTTCTCTCGCTCGCACACTCTTTCACTCATGCGCTCGCCATCCTAAAAGTCAGGCGCCGTGACACTTCTTGTATTTTTTGCCTGAGCCGCAGAAACAAGGTTCATTGCGGCCAATTTTTACTGGCGCTGTCACGGGTTGTCGAGGCGCTGCGCTGTCAGGAGTCTCGCGTTCATCTCCCGTTTCTTTGAAAGAGCGGGACGGCGCGAAAAGCGGCGATGGTGCTTGCGCCGCAGAGGATTGCGCGGCGGGGCCTTCAAACTCTGGCTTTTCCGCCTTCGCGTGGGCAAATACCGACCGCGGCATGAAAGGAATGGCCGTTTCTTTGCTGTCTGAAGGCGCGGCCATATGTACTTTGAAAAGATATTCGACCGTCTGTTCGCGAATCCGGTTCATCATCTGCGTGAACAAGTTGAAGGCTTCGTGCTGGAATTCGATGAGTGGGTCCTTTTGGGCATAAGCCCGCAGGCTAATGCCTTTTTTGAGCTGATCCAGATCGTACAGATGTTCCTTCCATGCCACATCGATCATCTGTAGTAGAATCATGCGTTTGAGTTGGGGAAAAAGGTCCGGTCCGATCTCGTGTTCGCGTGCCTGAACCGCGGCCTCAACGATTTCGTGCGCCTTCGCTTCGATTTCCCGACGTGAGAGTTTTGTCCATTCCTCCGGTTTGAGATCCCCCTCCTGACCAAACATATGCGTCAGCCATCCGTGCAAAGCGGTGATGTCCCAATTTTCCGGAATGGCCTTGGGCGGCGTCCAGAGCGCCAGCTTCTCTACAAGACTTTCCTCAAGCATTCCATCGATCGTTTTGGTCACATCCTGGCCGTCTAATATTTGATTGCGCAAGGAGTACACCATCTCGCGCTGTTTGTTCATGACGTTGTCGTATTCCAGGAGGTGTTTGCGGATATCGAAGTTGTGGCCTTCCACCCGCTTCTGAGCCCTTTCGATGGCATTGGAGACCAGCTTGTGCTCGATGGGCTGGCCGTCGTCCATCCCCAGGCGGCCCATGAGGCCCTTGATGCGGTCGCTGCCGAAGATGCGCAGCAAATCGTCTTCCAGGGACAGGTAAAAACGGGAAGAGCCGGGGTCACCCTGGCGGCCGGAGCGGCCCCGGAGCTGGTTATCGATACGTCGGGACTCGTGGCG
>JBGPLV010000060.1:0-8604 GCA_041486625.1 Elusimicrobiota bacterium | reverse complement strand
TCGGTGGCCGCGCCGGCTTTGATCAAGGCGACTCCGCCGGAGAGCTTCGCTAAGCGCTCCTGGAGCTTTTCCTTGTCGTAGTCGGACGTGGTCTCTTCAATCTGCTTTTTGACCTGGACGATCCGCTTTTCCGTTTCTTTCTTGTCGCCCCCGCCGTCCACGATCGTGGTGTTCTCTTTGTCCACGATGATGCGCTTGGCGGTCCCGACCATGGTCGCTTCCGCCTTCTCGAACTTGATGCCCAGCTCTTCCGAGATGACTTTGGCGCCCGTTAAGGTCGCGATGTCTTGGAGCATTTCCTTGCGGCGATCGCCAAAACCCGGGGCTTTGACGGCGGCGCATTTGAGGCGGCCTTGGAGCTTGTTGACGACTAATGTCGCCAAGGCTTCGCCTTCGATTTCTTCGGCGATGAGCAGGAAGGGCTTGTTGCCGGTCTGGAGGAGCTTCTCTAAGAAAGGAAGGATCTCGTTCAACGCGCTGACCTTCTTATCGGTCACGATGACCGCCGCGTCTTCTAAGACCGTTTCCATTCTCTCGGGGTCGGTGACGAAATACGGAGAGATGTATCCGCGGTCAAACTTCATGCCTTGGACGACTTCGACGGTGGTCTGAGCGGATTTGCCCTCTTCCACCGTGATAACGCCATCCTTGCCGACGGCCTTCATCGCTTTGGCGATCAGGGTGCCGATGTCTTTGTCATTGGCGGAGATGGTCGCGATCTGCTCGATTTCCTGATCTTTGACAGGCTTGGCCGTCCGCTTAATCTCGGCGACGACGGCTTCCACCGCTTTCTCGATGCCGCGCTTAATGTGCATGGCGTTGGCGCCCGCGGTGATGTTGCGGAAGCCCTCGTTGATGATGGCTTGCGCCAGCACGGTCGCGGTCGTGGTGCCGTCCCCCGCGACGTCATTGGTCTTGGAGGCGACTTCACGGACGAGCTGAGCGCCCATATTTTCAAACGGGTCTTCGAGCTCGATCTCTTTGGCGATGGTCACGCCGTCGTTGGTGACGGTGGGCGACCCGAATTTCTTGTCCAGCACGACGTAGCGGCCCTTGGGGCCCATCGTGATTCTGACGGCGTTCGCGAGCTTATCCACGCCGGCTTTGACGGCGCGAGCGGCTTCATCTTGATACTTGAGTTGTTTAGCCATAATGGTCTCCTAAATTCCCGTTACTCGACGATGCCGAGGATATCGTCCTGATGCATGATCAGGAATTCCTGGCCGTCGAGTTTGACCTCGGTCCCTGAATATTTGCCATAGAGGATTTTGTCTCCCGCTTTGACATCCATGGGGATGAGTTTACCGTCTTCTCCGATTTTGCCTTTGCCGGCCGCGATGATTTCGCCTTCTTGGGGCTTTTCCTTCGCGGTGTCCGGAATGATGAGGCCACTTCTGACTTCATCCTTTTTCTCAATGGGTCTCACGATCACGCGATCACCCAACGGTCGTAAACGAACAGCAGTCGCAACAGCCATACGGAACCTCCTATTACTTTCTTTTGATTTGGATTGGCACTCTTGATCTACGTGTGCTAATTCTACCAAATACTAGCACCCTGTCAATAGGGCTGCTAATTATCTATCGGGGGCCCCAAAGCTAATGGGAGGAGGTTGGCGCCTTCCGCGAGTGTCGCTTCTTGGCGCCGCCTCAAATGGGACCCGGCCCCCCATCCCCCGCGTAAGCGCGGGCGGGTCAAGTCCCCCATTCTTCGGCGGCCTGTCGCGAATCGACACCTCGCTCCAGACACCAATCTCCCCCCATCAGCATACGTATCCTCCCTATAAATTTATTGGGAGGGTCTGTATGCAGGCGGAAGGAGGGTTGGGGCCTGAGTCCGCGCGAATGAATTCAGTCAAAGCCGTCGAATGATGGGGGCGCAACCTCCGGCGGAGTCGGAGGATGGGTGGCAGGGGCCCATCAGAGACGGCGTCGAATTCCGAGCGCGGCGAAGGAACCGGCCCTCCTTCCAGCCTGCAATGGGGCCCTATTTGTGGCGAGAAGAAAAGTACGTACCGGTGGGGAGACCGGAGACCACTCTCTTAATCGTGCCGACTTTTCTGCCATTTATGATAGCCATGGCTACCCCGTGGGAGGTGGCGAGGCGGGCGGCGGCGACCTTGGTCACCATTCCCCCTGTACCCCGGTCGGTCCCGGCCCCCTTGGCCACAGCCTCAATATGAGGGCCGATTTGCTCGACACGGCGGATCAGCCTGCCTTCGCCTTCTTTGGGGTGCTGCGTCATGAGCCCGTCGACGTCGGTCAGAAGGATCAGAAGATCGGCCTGGACCTTCACCGCCACGCGGGCGGCGAGGCCGTCGTTATCGCCCATGCGGATTTCTTCCACCGCCACAGTGTCGTTCTCGTTGATAATCGGGACCACCTTTTCCTTAATAAGCGCCAAAAGGGTCGCTTGGGCGTTCAGCCGGCGGGCTTTGTTCTCGAAATCTTCGCGGGTGACAAGGACCTGGGCGACCTTCACGCCCTGGCGGCGGAAGAACTGCCGGTAGGTCTCCATGAGCTTGGGTTGTCCGACCGCGGCGGCCGCCTGCATTTTGGCCAGTTCTGAGGGTCGTTTCTTCCACCCCAGCTCCCCCATCCCGGCCGCGATCGCGCCGGAACTCACGAGCACCACTTCGACCCCGGACTTCTGGATCTGCGAAAGCTCGCGGGCAAAGCGCGCCACCCGCGGGCGGTCCAGATGCCCCCCGTCGCGCGTTAACAGGCTCGTGCCGATCTTAACGACGATGCGGCCGATACGCATGCTTAAATGATTTTCGTTTCGGACCTTCATCATCCAACTCGTAATAGAATTCGACATTTCCGACTTTCACCGTGTCCCCGTGTTCGACCCCCTGGCGGATGAGCTCCTTTTCAACGCCCATTTTTTTGAGGATGTTCTGAAAGCGCCGGCTTCCTTCCGCTTGCTGAAAATTGGTCATCGCGGCGAAGCGTTCCGGCTTGGCGCCCTTCACCCGCCAGCAATCGTCTTCGCGCTCCACTTCAAAATCCAGCTCGATCACAAACCGATGCGGCTCCTCGGGCAACGGCTCTGCCTCGGCGGTCTCGGGCTTGGCGAGTTCTTTGGCCGCATAGGCGAGAAGGGCATCGAGTCCCACGCCGGTCGCCGCCGAAATGGGAAATATTTTGGTTTTCTTTATCTTCTTTTTCAACACCGCAAGAGCAGTATCGGCCCCGGTGACATCCATCTTGTTGGCCACGATGATCATAGGCTTTTTCATCAGTTTGGGCGAGTAGAGCCGAAGCTCTTCGTTGATCATGTTGACCACGGTATAGGGGTCCCGTCCATCGAAACCGGAAAGATCCACCAAGTGGAACAGGATACGCGTCCTCTCGACATGGCGCAAAAACTCATGCCCCAATCCTTTACCTGTATGCGCGCCTTCGATTAAGCCGGGCAGATCGGCGAATACCATGTGGACCCCATGCCATTCGGCGACTCCCAAGTTGGGGTTGAGAGTCGTGAAAGGATAATCGGCGATCTTCGGGCGGGCGCTGGTGAGCCTGGAGAGAAGCGTGGATTTGCCGGCGTTGGGAGCGCCGATCAGTCCGACATCGGCCAAAAGCTTGAGCTCCAGATCCAGCTTGTACTCTTCGCCGGGTTCCCCTTTTTCGGAGATATGTGGAGCGGTGTTCCTCTGCGTTTTAAAAGCGGCGTTCCCGCGTCCCCCGCGCCCGCTTTTGGCGGCCAGAAACGTCTCGCCAGGCGTTTTAAGATCCGCCAACAGCTTCCCATCACGATAGATGAGCGTGCCCACGGGGATGGGAACTAGGAGATCTTTCGCGCCGGCACCTACCTTATTCGAACCCTGCCCCGGCTCGCCTTCCCCGGCATAGAAATGGGGTTTGTAGGTGAGATCCAGGAGCGACTTCTTCTGGGGATCGGCCACCAATAGGACGTCCCCGCCGCGGCCGCCGGAGCCGCCGTCCGGTCCCCCCATCGCGACGTACTTTTCGCGGCGGAAGGACAGGCAGCCGTTGCCGCCTCGCCCGCCGCGCACGACAATACGCGTGTGGTCGACAAAAAGCGAACGTTCACGAGGTTCAGATAACATTGGAATTGTAGGGGCCGGCGGCTGCCCGCCAGGACAGACAGTTAATTTGCGGCGGGATAAACCGAGACCTGCTTGCGGTCTCCGGATCGCCACTCGAACTTCACGACGCCGTCAATCCGGGAGAAAATCGTGTTGTCGGAACCCATTTTGACGTTTTTTCCGACAAAAAACTTGGTCCCGCGCTGCCGGATAATGATCGCACCTGCGGTGATTTTTTGGCCGCCGAACATCTTGACGCCAAGCCGCTGCCCGGCCGAGTCCCGTCCGTTGGTTGAGCTGCCCTGTGATTTTGTAGAGGCCATGACGCGGACTCCTTAAGCGGAAATGGTTTTGACGAGCAGCTCAGTATAGTTCTGCCGGTGCCCGATAGTCTTTTTGTACGTCTTTTTAGAACGTTTCTTGAAAACGATGATCTTGGGGCCTCTGTCCTGGGCGACCACCTGTGCGGTCACTGTGGCTCCAGAAACCGTAGGTTTCCCCACTTGAATGCCGGTATCGGTTGCGAGCAAGAGTACCTTCTCCAAGGTGATGTCGGCGCCCTTTTCGGCCGGGAGCGACTCCACCTTGATCCGGGTTCCTTGTTCAACCCGGTACTGTTTGCCGCCTGTTTCAATGATTGCGTACATTTGAGCCTCGATAAACCTTGAATTTTAAGACGGTATAGTACTACTTTTTTTCCCGCTGGTTCAATCTATATCTTCCTACGGTTTTCCACTGGAACCGCATGCGGTTTTCGTATTCGATGCCGCTCCCTCGACGGTCCTTCCATAACCCAAAGCCCATACGGAGAGTTTTTAGGTAGCCTCTCTTCGATTTCTCTTTATGCACTTTTAGAAGAGCGAAGCTTCTGTTCAGCTTTTTCAACCCGCTTTTCTACTTCCTCGAAAGAAATTTCATGTGTCGCCGTCGCGTTGTGGTCGATCATTTCCATGAGACGATCATTGTAGACGCAAAGGAAAGCCTCCATATCCATATCATTAGTCAGCTCAACCATCGCGGCACAAGGCCGACCGTTTTTGGTAATGATGAGCGGCGCCTTATGAATACTTTTCAGAAACTGCGTGAACTTCTGTCGAACTTCACGAATGCCAGCCATTTTCATAGCAAAAAGTCCTCCCCTTCTATAATGAGACGATTTCCCTGTTGCTCTCCAATGAGGGTTATTTTCGCTTTCACGCTTTGCGCGCTTTCTTCTTCTACCCGATAGAAAACTCGCCAGTTTTGGAGACGCAGCTCATAATCCGTATGCTCTGAAGGACGACGTAACTGAAATTTATTTCGTGTCTTTTCTCGTGGGTCGTTATTGATCAAATGAGTCCGAATGCCTTCCAGAATGAGTCGCTGTGCATAGATGGGTAAGCGTTGTAACTGTCTATCTGCCGCCGCGACGAAAACGACATTGCGCTTCACACCCACATCTCAAGTATATACACAATTGTGCATATAATCAAGGCAATTCCTGCATTTTGCGGATTCCTTCGATGAGCTGGCGGACGCCTTCAGCCGGATCCTTGACTCCCATCTCCTCCCAGGTGTGGCCTTTGGCCATCTGCGTCATGGGATCGTCCGGACCGCAGATCCATGCATACACCGCAGGCGGGCCCTGTTTGGTTAAGGTTTCGAGCTCGGCTTGTCCGGAAGGCGAAGGGAAGACAGGGATTTGGAAGTATTGGGTTTGGCTTTCTTCCCCAGGAGGGCATTGACCTGCCTTTCTGTCTCCTTAACGGACCATTCTTCAGCCACCACCTGCTTAGCCAAGGCGATTTGCTGCTCTAGGTTCGTTATTTTGGCAAGAAAGCGGGCATGACCCCTGGAAATTATCGAACGTTCGATAAATTGCTGAACCTCAGGGGCCAGATCCAGGAGTGCCAAAGCCTCCGAAATGGCTGATTGCTTCTTCCCCACCTGCCGAGCTACAGCTTCCTGATTCATACTATAAGGAGACTCCGCCAGCTGCCGGTACCCACGAGCTTCCTCTATGGGGTTAAGGTCCACCCTCTGCAAGTTTTCAACAAGAGAGAGGAGCTCGGTTTCCAGGGCGGGCGTGGTGGATGGATAGATCCGGGCATCGATTTCGCTCCAACTCAATGCTTTAGCGGCCCGGAAGCGCCGCTCGCCAGCGATGATCTCATAGGCATCACTCCCATCCAGCCGGCGCACACAGATCGGATTAATCAGCCCACGTTCCTGGAGGCTTTCCTTAAGCTGTTCCATCTGCTCCGGATCAAAGGAGCTCCGGGCTTGAGTGGGATCCGGGCGCATTTAGGCAAGCGGGGTTCGGCTGGTTTCGATGGCTTGTGTGGCAAGGTTCATATAAGACGTTTGTTTCAACCTGCGCGGCGTATTTTTTGGCCAAGTCCTGGGCCGGCGTGTGGAATCAAGGGACGCGGGCGTTTGTTGGGGTCAAACTCGAATACTACTCCGAGTGACTCCCATTTGAATTGAAGCTGAGTTAATCGGGCATGAGTAATCCGTGCCCCCAGAAAGGGGAACACAACCCACCAATAGGCAATTTGACCGGCCTCCTTGATTATCCGCACAGCGTTTTTTATCTCCTCATCGGGTACGTCCACGGCGCGGCGTTCGCGATGACCCAACCAGATGCCATGTTTGGTCCGAAGCTTCGGGTTGCTTTGTAAAGTGCTGGATGCGAGGCCTGTGACGGCTGCCAGCTGAAAATGCATGATTCGATTGAAGCCCTCTTGCACTAGCCGTTTCATTCCTGTCGAAATGATCTGATCTATCTCTGAAGTCCCCTGCAATTTCGTGGTCGCTTTATAAAAATCGCGGTAGGTCATTAAACCTGCTACCAGGAGATTTAGCGCAACTATGATTATTGCTTTGGGGTCGCCGAGAAGCGCAAAAGGAACAAATTTGAACAACATAAGGGCTATCCAACTTATATCGCCTATCAATATTGCATAGTCGGCAAAATTGGCGATCTCCTGGTCGCCTCGCTTAATGCGAGGCCAAGGAAGATAGTCTCTGACATTGCGCTTCATTTTGTACTCGATCACATTTGCAACGACGCCCCCGAACCATAGTCCGACCGTCATCGAGGTTGCCAACAGGTTCATTTCCCCGACGGCGGAAGTACCAATCCAAAAAAGACTCATAACACCTGCAAATAAAATGTGGTTTCGCAAATCGCGAGGATTCTCCCGCTTTTGATTAGGCTCCCCGATGCGAAACCGTCTGGCAAATTTAGAAACGCTTATGCTTATCCCAATAGTCACGAAGCTAATTAAAATTGCCACTGACAGCCTTGAGGCTATGGCAGAAACAAGTTCAGTGGCTTTCCATCCACCCAATAAGGGGATGCTTGCCAGGACTATCAGAATTCCACACATGTTCTTGATATCTGCCCTCCCGGCTGGAGCGGCGGGCTCGATATCTTGGATGACCAAAACACTGTGACCAAACTCTGTTGGCTTGACTCGTTGCAAGGTCATTATGACGTGGTCAGTCGTCACTCTCCACTGAATATACCCATGCGTCTGACCAATAATCTCTCCGCGGGCCGAGAGCCTCCGAAATCCTTCTGCAAGGTTACCTCCCCCTTGCTCATCAAGGATCTCAATCACTTGAGAAATTAACTCAGCCGGCATCTCCGTGACAGGCAGAGCTCGATGATGCAAATGAATGAAAACAACACCCGGGATATTCCGAGGTATATCGTCCATGGAATCACCGATGACTAACAATCTCTCGCGCACCGTCGCTCTATCTAATCCAAATTCGGTAGCGACCTTTTGGTAATCTTTCATGCCGCTCCGCCGGTCATAAACATCTCTTACTTGGACATACGGTCTGAGGCCGGTATGTTGCAAAGCATACGTGACGTCAGCTGGATCGTCTCGAGAAGTCACAACCGATGTCGCTCCTTGTCTTTGCAGACGCTGCAGGACTTGCTCCATTCCGCGGCGTGCACGAGTTTTCGGCGCGATACGGCTTGTGCCGGATCCCAGCAAAAGCGGACGGAAATGACCTAGGGTTTCCTCAAGATCCCAACAAATAATGGGTTTTGACTTCAGCGTGTCTAGACGTACGGAGGAAACAATTGCACGCCCACCATACAGATAAAGGTTTACTGGCGCTTCCTCAACGGTATGGCGGCCAGATTGGTCGATCCACATATAGGGGTCTTCCATCAAACGCTCTAATTCCTCGTCAACTTTTGAGCGACCGACGGCTTCTTCCAAGGGGACGCGTCGATTATCCGGCAACGTCACCCGTGTTTGATACAACGCTTCGCGGGTAAAAAAGGGCACGGCCAAACCGCTTGCCATTGCTGCCCGAGCCTGGTGTTGGCCCAATGCTTGCTCAACGAGTAAAACTGAACCCCGTCGTTGCGTAGCGGCAGCGGCCGGGGCGGCGGGCGGAGCGTCATGACGCGCTTGAGCCACGATGAGACAGGTGGTGCCTAGACGGCGCCAATCAAAATAGCGCTCTTCCGTAATCTGAAACCCCGCCTCTTTGAGACGTTCCGGCCATTTCGGCACCCAATCTTCTGTTCTTGGATCTCCATC
>JBGPLV010000059.1:0-8621 GCA_041486625.1 Elusimicrobiota bacterium | reverse complement strand
AAGAATTCGATGTTAGCAGTCGAATTTATGCATGAAATCAGCAAAATTTCGGTGAATTTTGAACAAGGTGTCCGGTATGGTAGTCTGAAGTAGGAAATGAAGCGGTAAGATGGCTCGTTAATTTGGAGGTTCAAAAACCCTTAGTAATGGGTTCCGATCGATATATCATTCTTGCCAACTTCCGGAAAAACAACCAGAAACTACGGTCCTAAGTTCCCCCTCCAAAAAGACGTGGAAAGCCTTCGAATCGACGTTTGCAACCGGGGACAAACGAAAACCTACTCTGCGCGCTCTATCTAGAAAACACAATGAAACCAGGCCGAACGAGGGGGATACTAGGAGTCGATTTTCAAAAAATACCCCCCTAAAATCGAAAATTTGCGCGTTTATCGTCGATAAATGCTCTAAAAGACGTGCTATTTTGAGGAGGGGCTTACGTCGGTTTCAGTTCGGCGATCCTTTTACGGGTCTCGCGCGCTTCTTTCCACAAGCTTTTGCGACGTTGGGCGGCTTCAAGAGCGGTAAGGGCCGCGAGATACTGGGGATGGAGAGCCAATTCTTGCTGGTAGAACGTGATGGCTTGGTCATCAGAGCCTTTGAGCCGCGCAATTTCTCCTTCCTGATACAGTCCTCCCTCGGGCAGCTGTTTAGCAATCTGGGTCACTTTGTTAAAGCAGGCTAACGCTTCATCCCAGTTCCCCTTTTCCTTGCTCACGACACCAAAGTTAAACCACAACGTCGGATCATTGGGCCATCTCTTGGACAATTGTTGATAGAGCTTGTAGGCCTCTTCGGTCTTCTTCTGTTGCGCCAAAAGATTGGCCAGCCGGATCTGCGTCTCGCGATCGTCGGGATGATGCCGTGAATACTTCGCGAGCTCGTTGGCGGCGTAATCAGGGAGTCCCAGTGCTTCGTACATGACTCCGGCGTAATAAAAAAGTATTTCGCTTGTGGCCCCCAGCGATCGCGCCTTCTCGAGTGCGTTTAATCCATCCGCATAGTAATCCGGCCCTTTGTAATAATACGCGATCGCCACCTGTGACCACGCGTTAAAATCCTCAGGATTGGAATTCAGATACGATTTGGCTGAAGCGATCGTTCTTTCAGCCTCTTGGGGAGTTTCTTGGTTTTGATTGGGGTGTCCGGAGGGGGCTTCAAACGCGCGGTAAGTCTTTAAGGTGAGTCCTGCCAACAGTGTTCCCCCGACGATTAAGGAGGCGTCCCACAAACGAGAGCGGTCGTTCACTCGTCGGGTGTTTCGGGCTCCGCCTCCACCAGGACATCCCCCAGCGTGAGCGGCTGCTGATTCTGGCCCGCATAGCGCTTAAGCATCTGGCGTTCTTCGTCCCGGTCTTGCTTGCGCACCGAAAGATCAACGCGGCGCTCGCGCGCATCAATGCGCGTGATCTTCGCGGTGACTTCGTCTCCAACGGCGGGAATCTGCACGCGCCCGAGCGCGTCTTCGGAAAGTTCGCTCTGTCGAATATGGGCCTCCACCCCGGAGGTGAGCTCGAGCGTCAGTCCGCTTTCTCCTGAGCGCACCACGCGCCCGGTGACCGGTTGTCCGACGCCAAGCGTGGAGAGAGGATCCGGGTGCGTGTTTTTGAGGGAGAGTACGATCTTCTCCACGTCCACTTTGACGTCCATCACCACGACTTCGATCTCCTGCCCGACGACAACCATTTCCGAAGGATGCTGGATTTTCTTGACCCAGGACAAATCGGAGATGTGAACCAGTCCCTCAATGCCCTCAGCAAGCATCACAAAGGCCCCAAACGGCGTTAAATGCGTCACGGGACCCTTGAGCCGGCTTCCGGCCGGATGATTCGTCCTAGCGAGTTCCCAGGGGCTTGCGCCCATGCGCTTAAGCGACAACGAGACCTTTTCCCTGGCGGGATCTACCAATATTACTTTGACCGTGACTTCTTCGCCCGCTTTGAGGACATCTTGCGGCTTCGTGGCACGTTCCTTCCAGGAGAGTTCGCTCACGTGAATGAGGCCTTCCACGCCTGGCTCCAGCTCCACGAATGCGCCGAAGTTGGTCATCGTCGTGACACGGCCTTTGACGACCGTGCCGACGGGATAACGGGCGGGGACCCCTTCCCAGGGATGGGGTTGAAGCTGCTTCAGTCCCAAGGATATTCGATGGGTCGCCTGATCGTACTTGAGAACCTTGACCTGAAGCGGCTGTCCCACTTTCACGCAGGCTCCTGGCTTTTCCGCGCGCTGCCAGGACATATCGGAAACATGCAGGAGCCCTTCGACGCCGCCGATGTCCACAAAGGCTCCGAAATTGGTGATGCTGGTCACATGTCCTGAGACGACTTGTCCTTCCGCCAGGGAAACGAGTGTGACTTCGCGATGGCGTGTTCTTTCTCTCTCCAGGAGTTTGCGGCGGGACACCACCACATTCGACTTGGAACGATCCATCTCCGTAATGACCACGGAGACTTTTTTCTGCAGCCAGGCATCCACGTTATGGCTCGGGCGAAGATCCAGCTGGGAACCGGGGAGAAATGCGTCGACGCCTATATCGACGACATATCCCCCTTTGACTTTTTTGGCGATCGTGGCATCGATGGGAGTCCCACCCTGGAAGGCGGCATACAGCTTGTCCCAGGCGGACATCTCGCGGGCGGATTTCCAGGACACGCGGTGATAATGATCCTGCCCCACGACTTGCCGGACCAAAACGGGGATGGACTCCCCTTCCTTGAAAGGCAGGGTGTGCTCAAAATCAGGGAACTCGGCTTTGGGAATCAGCCCCTCCATCTTGAGGCCGATGTCCACAAGCACTCCGTCCGCGTTTTTGCCTAAAACACGGGCCTGCACCACCGTGCCCGAACTCACTTTTTCGGGCAACCCCGCGAGCAGGTCGCTCATCGATATATCGTCGATCAAAAGCTTATCATCCGTCATGGGCAAAGTATACCACGAAAGGGTAGCCAGCCGGCGACCCCTACGATTCTAATTGGGAGAGCGCGCGGCGCAAGAGGAGAGCCAACAGCATACATAGAGCGGCCAGAAATCCGTAGACCAGTCTCCCCAACGGCTGCTGCAAGTACCGGATGAGCGTGGGAAGGAAGACGACGGCGAAAAGGAGAAAAATTTGCGTGACGACCAAAAGGCGCAACAGGGATTTGTTCATTGGCATAACTCCTTGATGCGAGCCATGACTTCATCGGCCAGGCGCTGATAATCTTCATGGCTCTCTGTTTTAGGCGGAAAAATGGGCTTCCCAAAAATGACTTCCAGGGAGGCGAATCGCCTCAGGCGATCGGCATTTTTGATGCCGACGGGGATCACCCGTGCGCCCGTTTTGCACGCGAGCATCCCCACGCCTGCTTTCGCTTTCCATTGCTGGGAGGGGTCAAGCCTTCGGCCACCCTCGGGGAAAAGCATGAGCCCCCCTCCGTGCTCGAGCACATGGACCGCGGTCTTGAACGCGCCAATATCATTTTCCGTGCGGCGCACGGGGAAAGAGTTCACGCGCCGGATATACCATCCCAGAAGTGGAACGCGGAAGAGCTCTTCCTTGGCGAAATAAAAAATAGGGTAGGGAAGCGAGCTTCCGACATTGGAGGGATCCGTCAGGGACCGGTGATTGCCCGCGAAGATCACCGGCGTTCCAAAAGGTGGAACATTTTCCAGTCCCTGAACCTTTCGCCTCCAGAGCAACTTGAAAGCCATGGCCTGGAGATTTTTGCCGACAGAATAAAGGAGGGGACTGTAGACCGGGTTGACATCTCTAAAGTTGATCACGCATTCGCCCCTGGTCGCCGCGGCGACCGGATGGCATCTAGGAGCATCCAAAATGTCGGGAAGGACGTCGCCACGCATTCAACATCCACGATCGTGGTCGGGCCCTCCGCGACGAGAGCCGCGATGGCCAACGACATCGCTAGCCGGTGGTCCCCATGACTTTGAACCACGGCACCTTTGAGCGGCGTCGGACCTTCGATCACGACACCGTCTGGCTTTTCCATGATGCGCGCACCCATTCTCGTGAGCTCTTCGCGGAGTGTGCTTAGGCGGTCGGATTCCTTAACCCGCAACTCCTTCGCATCCGAGATGACCGTCTGCCCTTGGGCCTGTGTCGCAAGCACGGCGAGAATGGGAATCTCATCAATGGCGCGCGGGATCATATCTCCACCGATCGCGATACCTCTCATCGGAGATGCTTTGACGGTGATGTCCGCGATGGGTTCGCCTCCAGACTCGGTGGTTTTTGAAAGCCGGCAGGATCCCCCCATCGCTTTGACGAGATCCATAAATCCTGTTCGCGTGGAGTTGACGCCGACGCCCCTCACCACAAGTTCCGGCGTGGCCCTGAGAAGCCCGGCGGCCAGCAGAAAGGCCGCGCTTGAAAAATCCCCCGGGACATGGAAAGCCGATGCCCGCACGGTGGCGGTGCCTTGGATGGACACCTTGTTCCCTTCGCGCTTCACGGCGACACCGCTCGCCTGAAGCATTCGCTCTGTATGATCCCGCGAGGCCGACGGCTCCTCGACCGATGTGGTTCCCGATGCGTAAAGTCCCGCCAAGAGGATCGCCGACTTCACCTGGGCGCTGGCGACAGGGCTCTTCCATTGCAGCGGTTTCACGGAACGCGTCCCGCGCATTCGTAACGGCAAATGGGTAACCGAATCCAAAAAGAATGCACCCATTCGCGACAAAGGATCGATCACGCGGTCCATCGGTCGCTTGGAAAGTGATGGGTCACCCTCCAGGCGCACCTCAAACGGCTGGCCCGTGAGAACGCCCATGAGCAGTCGTGTCGTGGTTCCCGAATTGCCGCACCAGAGGGGTTTCGGCGGGGCCTTCAAGCCGTCCAATCCCAGCCCCTGGATCTGCAACGACGTTCCTTGGCGCACCATCGGCACGTCCATGGAACGTAAGGCGTCGAGCGTGCACAGGCAATCTTCTCCGTCCAAGAAATTCTCAACGGTGCACATCCGGTTCGACAGGGCGGCGAGAATCACCGCGCGGTGCGAAATGGATTTGTCCCCGGGCACAAGCACCGTGCCCCGAACCGCTTTCGCGGGACCAACGGTTTTAGATGACATTAAAAAGCGGCTGGCGGTAGAGTTGTGATTTTTTGAGAGACGCGCGCAACGAGGGCTTGGCCAGTTCCGTATTTAACCGGTTCAGTTCCTTTTGGAAAAGGCGAATGCCGCGCCGGAGATTTTTCAAGTTGGCCTGAAAAATCGGGACCCACTGCTCCGGATCAGACGACGCCACGCGGGTGACATCACGGAACGAGCCGGCCATGAGCGACTTCAGGACTTTCTGATCGGGACGGCGCGCGGCGACGTGCACGAGCGCGTGCGCCAAGAGATGCGGTAGATGGCTGGTCAAAGCCACCGCCTCGTCATGCGCGCGCGCCGACATTTCCAAAGTGCGAGCTCCCGCGGCTTTCCACATATCGCGTACCGCCTTTAACGCGGAGTCATCTTGAGGGACCAACACGCAGGTGGCGCCGCGAAAGAGATCCGGGTGCGCGGATTTGACGCCGGTTTTATGAGACCCCGCCAAAGGGTGCGCGCCCACAAAACGTACGCCGCGAATCTGCTGATCGAGCACGCCTTTGACGCTCCCCGCGTCCGTGACGATCGCTCGGGATTTTAGAAAAGGGCGGATTTGTTGAATGATGGGAACCATGGAATCCACCGGCGTGGCGATCACGATAATGTCCGCCTGGTACACATCGGTGAGGTTGGTGGATCCGGCGTCAATCGCTCCAAGATGTTTGGCATCCCTCAGCGTGGATGGCCGGCGGGCGATGCCCAGAACCCGGTACCGTTTTGACCGGCGCAACGCCTGGCCGAGCGATCCACCGATTAACCCGATTCCAATGATCGCGACGGTCGGTTTCAATGGCGGAAGTGGCGTAGGCCCGTAAATACCATGCTCATCCCGTATTCGTTGGCGGCGCGGATGGAATCCTCATCGCGGATCGAGCCGCCCGGCTGGATGATCGCGGAAATTCCCATCTTCGAGGCCTCATCCACGCAGTCGCGGAACGGGAAGAACGCGTCGGAGGCCATCACCAGCGGCTTTTGGTTGCCCAAAATCAGAGGCTGCTGCTGGTTGAGCTTCATCCAAGCCAGTTTCAAAGAATCAATCCGTGACATCTGGCCTGCCCCGAGCCCGACGGTCTGTACCCCGCGCGCCAAAACGATCGCGTTGGACTTCACATGCTTCACCACAGGCCAGGCAAATTCTAAAGACACCATTTCCTCCGGCGTGGGGGCGCGCTTCGTGACGACCTTGAAATCCTTTGGCCGCGCGTAGTCTTTCTCCTGCACAAGAAGACCACCGGAAACACGCTTGACGTCAAACTCTCTTGCGGCCGTCGTGATGAGGGATGGCAAATGCAGTACGCGCAGGTTTTCCTTCTTTTTGAAAATCTCCAGGGCCTCGCGGCTGTAGCCCGGCGCGATGACGCATTCGATGAAAATCTTGGCCATCTCTTCGGCCGTGGCCCCATCGACTTCTTTGTTGAGCGCCACAATGCCGCCGAAGGCGCTCGTCGGATCGCACGCTAAGGCGGCTTTGTACGCCTCGGTCAGTTTTTCGGCCACGGCGACACCGCAGGGCGTGTTGTGTTTCACGATCACGACCGCCGTCTGCCGGAACTCGCTCACCAGGTTCCAGGACGACTCGAGGTCGAGGTAGTTGTTAAAGGAAAGTTCTTTCCCCTGTAATTGCTTGGCCATCACGATGCCCCAGTCGACGCTGCGCGCGCCGGTCTCCTGGTAGAGGGCCGCCTTTTGGTGCGGATTTTCCCCATAGCGAAGCGCTTGGACTTTTTTTAAGCCGATCGTCATTTCCTGAGGAAAAATATCCTTCTCCTCGCTGCGTTCGCGGAAATAGGAAGCGATGACCGCGTCGTAGCGCGCCGTGTGCGCGAAGGCTTTTGCCGCCAAACGGCGCTTCGTGTCGAGGCTGAGCCGCTGAAGGGATTTGAGTTCTTCGAGCACGGGCGCATAGTCCGCCGGATCGCAAACAATCCCGACGTCATGGAAATTTTTCCCGGCCGCGCGCAAAAGCGTCACGCCACCGATGTCGATGTACTCGAGCAGCTCTTGTTCCTCGAGCCGCTCTTTCGTCACGACCTCCTCGAAGGGATAGAGGTTCACCACGACCAGGTCGATCGGTTCGATGTCATGAGCGATCATCTCTTTTTGATGGCGCTCGTTGTCGCGCACGGCCAAGAGCGCGCCGAACACCTTGGGATGAAGCGTCTTCACGCGGCCGTCCAGGATCTCCGGATAACCGGTGATATCTCCGACTTCCTGCACCTTAATCTCGGCCTGTTTGAGTTTCTTCGCCGTCCCGCCGGTCGAGATGATGTCAAATCCGAGGGTGGTGAGCTCGTGCGCAAACTCCACGATGCCGACTTTATCGGTCACGCTGATCAGAACACGTTTTTTCATCACGGGGATTTTACCAAAACCGGGCGGCTAAGGTACGGGCATGAGGCGTCTATCCGACGCACGGCTGAATGATATGATAAGGGAGAACACTATGAAGAAGAAAGACAAAATCGACCCGTTGGCGAAACTCGTCAACCTGACCAAGCTCATCAATAAAGATAAAGTGAAGATCGAGCCGAAAGGGTTCATGAAGGGCCCTAATAAATGGCGCAGCCCGGACCCCAAGTTCGCGCCCAAACCAGAGAAGACCGAGAAACCCGCCAATCTCATAGAGGCGGGCGGCATGCAGGTCGATCCCGCGCGCGCGGAAGAATACGAAAACTGGCGCAAAGACAAGATTGCCGAGCAGAATGAACGCCGGATCCAGACTCAGCGCAAATGGGAGGCCGCCAGGAAAGCGCGAGCCGCTCTGAGAAACACTCCACCAGAACCGCCATCTGAGCAAAAAGCCTAGCGGTCCCAATCCAAGGAGTGGTCATGAAACCCATCGAAATTCTCAAAAAGACAAATACTGTGCTGATCTTTATCCTGCTTGTTGCAGCCATATCTTTGGCGGGCTATTTGATCGTGAGGTTACGGAAGCCAATCAATATGGTCCACGTGGCCGTAGATTCTTTACACGTCGGCAAAAAGTGACGTGAGATTTGTTTTCCTTCCGGGAATGGATGGAACAGGCCTTCTTTTTGAGCCCATCCTGCGGCTCTGGACGGAAAGCCCTCCACCGATCGTGGTGTCTTACCCTTCGGATCGTGTTCTGGGATACGAACAACTCCAATCCTATGTGGTTTCCCTATTGCCCGTCACAGACCCTTATGTTCTGATCGCGGAGTCTTATAGCGGACCGATCGCTGCCCGGATTGCGGCGACACGTCCCCCCATGATGCGCGGCTTGGTATTGAGTGCGACATTTATTCGCAAGCCCAGAGGGTGGATCGGGGACTGGAGTCGATTTTTCATCGGGCCTTACCTTTTTCGCCAAACATGGACACACTTCATCGCGGAAGCCATATTGAAATGGCAGGGACTTACCGAGGGACAAATTAAGCTGGTGGTGGGAGCTCTTGAGTACGTGCGCCCCCATGTTCTTGTCGCTCGATTAAAGGAAGCTTTGGACGTCGAAGCCTTTGAAGATTTAAGAGAATGTACCGTCCCGGTTCTGTGCCTCTATGCCGAGAGAGATTT
>JBGPLV010000058.1:0-8742 GCA_041486625.1 Elusimicrobiota bacterium | reverse complement strand
GGCGCGAAACGCGCTGGGGGCCGCGTGAAGCTTGGCGTTAATATTGATCATATCGCTACTCTCCGCCAGCAGCGCAAGGACGGCTTCCCTGAACCGGTGTATGCGGCGCTCATCGCTCAAGAACATGGGGCGGGCAGCATCGTGGCGCATCTCCGGGAAGATCGGCGTCACATTCAGGACCGGGACATCCGGCTCCTCAAGCAGATTTTGAACATTCCGCTGGCGATGGAGATGGCCGCCACTGAAGAGATGGAGCGTATCGCGCTTGAGGTTCATCCCGCGCGCGTATGCCTGGTGCCTGAGAAGCGCCAGGAACTCACGACGGAGGGGGGCTTGGATGTCATCGCCCACCGGACGAGCTTGAAAAAAATGATTCAGCGGCTATCCGCCAAGAAAATCGAAGTCAGTCTGTTTATCGATCCTGACAACGATCAAATTCGTTGCGCGAAATCCCTGGGGGCCGATACAGTAGAATTACATACCGGGGCCTACGCGATGGCCGAAGGCCCCGTCCAGGCCCAGGAGCTCGCAAAACTCTTGAAAGCCTCCGAGCTTGCGGGCAAGCTTAAGTTACAGTTGCATGCCGGACACGGGTTGAATTATCGGAATGTCCAGCCTGTGGCGCGCCTGCCCGGCATGCAGGAACTCAATATCGGCTTTTCGATCATCGCAAGGGCCGTCTTTGTCGGGTTGGCTGCCGCCGTCCAGGAAATGAAGGAGAGCATGCTATGTGCGGGATAGTCGGATACATCGGAACCAAAGCGGCTTCGGACATATTAATCAACGGTTTGCGGCGCCTCGAGTACCGGGGGTATGACTCGGCCGGCGTGGCGGTCTTAAACGGTGACGCGATTCAGCTCCGTCGGAGCCCGGGCAAGCTATCGGCCCTCGAGGACCTGCTCAAAAAGGAACCCGTCCAGGGCACCATCGGTCTCGGTCATACGCGCTGGGCGACCCATGGCCGGCCTTCTGAAGAGAATGCGCACCCCCACACCGACTGCAAAGGGGATATCGTTGTTGTTCACAATGGGATCATTGAGAACTATGTTGAGCTTAAGAAGCAGCTCACCGAAAAAGGCCACACGTTCAAGTCGCAGACGGACACCGAGGTCCTGGCGCATCTCGTGGAGGAAGCGTATGACGGCAAGGACCTGCCGGGCGCCGTCCGGAAAGCGCTCAAGCAGGTCCAGGGTTCCTATGCGATCGGAGTTTTGACCTCCCGAGACCGCACTCGTTTTGTAGCGGCGCGCAAGGATTCACCGCTTGTCCTCGGCCTGGGGGACGATGAGATGTTCGTCGCTTCCGACGTTCCGGCGATTCTGCAGCACACCCGGCGGGTCATTTTCCTGGAAGACGGCGACGTGGCGGAGTTGACTCAAAAAGACATCAAAATCACGGATCTGGACGGTCGCCCCATTCAGCGCAACGCCCAAACCATCGTCTGGGATTCCGTTATGGCTGAAAAGGGCGGTTATAAGCACTTCATGCTCAAGGAAATATACGAACAAGTCGTGACTGTTCGCGATACGTTCCGGAGCCGGATCAGTTTGGAAGAAGGCCGTGTCGACCTCGAAAATGTTCTGCCTGTCGCCGCGGCCAAAGCGTTTTCCAAGATTTGTCTCATCGGTTGCGGGACTTCGCATCATGCGGCGCTCGTGGCCCGCTTTTGGCTTGAAGAGATAGCCGGCATGCTCTGCGATGTCGAAATCGCCAGTGAATTTCGCTACCGGCGGTCAAAAAAAGATTCCGGCACGCTGATTGTCGCCATCACCCAGTCCGGCGAAACCGCTGACACACTCGCGGCCATGAAAGATTCGAAAGCGAAGGGCTTGCCGACCTTAGCCCTTTGTAATGCGGTGGGGTCGACGGCGACCCGCGAGGCGGACTACACCTTGATGACCCACTGCGGTCCCGAAATCGGTGTGGCATCGACCAAAGCATTCACGGGCCAGCTCACCGGTCTCTTTCTCTTGGCGCTCTACCTCGGGCAGTGCAAAGGGACGATTACAAAGGACCTTCTTCGGACACTTCTGGAAGGGCTTTCGCACCTACCGCTGGCCATCAGTGGGGCGCTCGATCAGGCAGGCAAAGTGGAACAGGTCGCCAAGAGCCTGTTTCGCAAAACCAATTTTCTTTACCTGGGCCGTCACCTCAACTATCCGATCGCGCTTGAGGGCGCCCTCAAACTCAAGGAAATCTCCTACATTCACGCGGAAGGATATCCCGCAGGAGAGATGAAGCACGGCCCGATCGCGCTAATCGATGAAAATCTACCGGTTGTGGCGATTGCGACGGAATCTTCCGTCCACGATAAGATGCTTTCCAACATGCAGGAGGTGAAGGCGCGTGGAGGGATCGTCATCGCTGTGTCCCATGAACAAGATGCGGAGGTCACCAAGCAGGCGGATTATTTCTTGTCGGTCCCACCCGTTCTCGAGGCGTTGGCGCCCATCATCACTATCATCCCGCTCCAGCTTCTGGCCTACTACATCGCGGTCCTGCGCGGCTGCGACGTGGATCAGCCCCGGAATCTCGCCAAATCCGTGACCGTCGAATAACGACGATGGATGTAGGCGTCGACATCGTCGAGATCCACCGTATTGCCAAGCAGATCCATAATCCTCGTTTTCTCAAGCGGGTTTTTGCTCCGCGGGAAATCGCCTACTGCCAATCGCGGAAGCATTCCGCCCAGCACTTTGCCGTACGGTTCGCCGCCAAGGAAGCGGTTTGGAAAGCAGTAGGTAAGCCGAAGCTACTGCATCGCGACATCCAGGTGCGGAATCAAGCGGATGGAAAGCCTCATGTGATGTTTCCTCCGCGATTTAAAAAGCTGGCCCGGCGCGTCTCGATCTCCCTCTCGCATGGCCGCGACTATGCGGTCGCGATGGCGATTTTCCGATGAATCCTCGAACCCTCACGGCCGCTGATGTGAGGCAGCTTATTCCTCGACGCCCGCTCACTTCTCACAAAGGGGAAAATGGCCACGTGCTTATCGTGGCCGGCAGCCGCGGCATGCCTGGCGCGGCGATCTTGGCCTGCCTTGGCGCCCTCAAAGCCGGCGCCGGACTTGTCACCTTGGCCTCAACCGATAATGTGAGAGCGGCTGCCGCCAGAAAGCTCCCTGAAGTCATGGCGATCCCGCTTTCCGGCATTCGCACCTATGTTCGCCGGCGAACCATTACCACTTTAGCGGTTGGGCCGGGTTTAGGAGTAGGCGCGTCGCAAAGGAAGCTGGTTTTGGAATTGATTCGTTTACGCTTGCCGATGGTTTTGGATGCGGATGGCCTGAACAACGTCCATTCCAAAGACTTCAACGTGAGGCAAACCGTGATCACGCCTCATCCTGGGGAACTGGCCAAGTTACTGGCTGTCAGTACTAAAGCCGTTCAGAAGGACCGTATCCAGGCGGCGCGCTCCACAGCCAAGCGTTTAGGTGTCGTCTGCGTCCTCAAGGGACATAGAACGGTCATCTCGGATGGGCGACAGACCCTCGTGAACCCGACCGGCAATCCGGCGATGGCGACGGGCGGCATGGGGGATGTTTTGACGGGCGTGATCGCGGCGCTTCTGGCTCAGGGCTTGACTTCTTTTGATGCGGCATGCGCAGGGGTTTACTTGCACGGCTTGGCAGGAGATCTCGCCAAAGTCTCTGACCGCGGCCTGTTAGCGACTGATTTAGCCGCACATATCCCGCGCGCCCTCAAGAAAATAGGAATAACGTGAAAAGAATGGCAGGCCTTGGAGAATTCGGTTGGCTGAAACGCCTCCTCCCCAAACTTTATTGGCCTTCCTCCCTGAATTCACAATTGTGCATAGGTCCTGGGGATGACGCGGGAGTTTTGAGGATAAAACCGGGCCGGGTCCTGGTGGCGACCACCGATGCCATGGTCGAAGGTGTTCACTTCGAACGCAAATGGTTTTCATGGGAAAACTTGGGAGAGAAAATTCTGACTGTTAATTTGAGCGATTTAGCTGCTATGGGGAATGTTAAACCCCTCGCCGCACTGGTGACTGCCGCATTTCCTGGGGATACGCCTGTGAATTATGTGGATAAGTTCTATAAAGGTCTGGAAAGTTGTGCACAACGGTGGAAAACCGGCCTTCTTGGCGGGGACACGGTAGGTTCGAAGAAAGGCTGGTTTGTCTCTGTTACTGTTTTTGGAGAGGCCAAACCTCAGGATCTTGTTAAGAGGAAGGGAGCCAGACCAGGGGATTATCTCGTAACGACAGGATCCTTGGGGCTGGCAGCGGCTGGCCTGGAGGTCCTGCAATCGGGAAAGCCCTCGGTCACTTGGACCCGGCCTCTGGTTCAGGCTTTTTCGCATCCACAGCCGCGCTTTTCAGCAGGAGGGACTCTGGGCCGCCGCCATTTAGCAACAAGCATGATAGACAGTTCGGATGGCCTGGAAACTTCTGTACGGTTGCTGGCTGAAGCCTCCGGCGTGGGCGCAGAAGTCGATTTGGATATGTTGCCTATCCCTGAAGTGCTATCCCGTTGGGCCAAACAGCGCGGCCGACAAGCCTGGGACTACGCGCTCACGGGAGGCGAAGACTATGAACTCCTCTTCACGGTCCGGCCCGATTTGTGGCAACAAGTCAAACACCGGATACCGGGAGCTGCGCGCATCGGCCGGGTTCTGCTTAAGGGTAGAGGCTGTTGGGCTTTTTCTCCCCGCGGGCGTTATCCTTTAAAAGGCTATGGCTTTTCGCACTTTGGTATTTAGGAGCCCGGCCGAGATGCAGGATTGGGGCCGCCGCTTTGCGAAGCAACTGAAGCCGGGGGATACGGTGGCGCTTGTGGGCGAGCTGGGATCCGGCAAGACCACCCTGGTCCAGGGCATCGCCAAGGCGTGGGGTTACAGGCGTGGAGCCAACAGCCCGACCTTTGCTCTGGCCAACGAGTACGAGACGCCGCGCGGGACGATATATCATATGGACATGTACCGGCTTTCACAGAGAGAACTCGGAACCTTTCCCTTGGAAGATTACTGGGGCCGCGGCCTTTGCCTGATTGAGTGGGCGGACCGCGTGCGGGATCGTCTTCCTTCTGCCGCATTAGAGGTGCATTTAAGGATCACGGGCCCAGAACGAAGGGCTTTGACGCTTATCCGCCCGAAGAAACGCCGTGCCGTCTAAAAGATTTCTTGCCATTGAAACCTCGAGTCCGCGGCTTTCTCTTGCCATCGGGAATGAATCTGCCATTCTGGCGACGTACACCGGTGCGCATGATTGGCGGCACGCGGACAGCCTTTTTAAGGGGATCGAGACACTTCTTCGCCAGGCGCGCTGGCCCATTCAGTCTCTGAACGGCGTCGCGGTTTCCGTGGGACCGGGAAGCTTTACGGGAATTCGGATTGGCTTGGCCGTCGCGCGGGCTCTGGGTCAATCTCTGCGGATCCCGGTCGTCGGGGCCAGCGCCCTGGAAATCATGGCGGCGGGCGCCAAAACCAAAGCCGAATGGCTCGCTCCCCAAATCGACGCTCTACGGGAACAGATGTTTTCAGGACTTTTTCAGAGGAATGGTTCGAAGTCTGTGCGCCGTGTCGTAGCGGAGACGATGGCTCCCGCTGATGAATGGGTGAAAAGAATCAAGCAGCACACAGGCCGGCGATCGCTTTGGATTTCACCGCTCAAAGGATGTTATCCTGAAGCCAAGGTTCTTCTGAGTCTCGCCCGTTCAAGACTCCTCACGGCAGGCCCTGAGTCTTACCGGTCCGTTCTTCCACTCTACATAAGGAAAGCGGCGGCGGAGGAGCGGCAAAAATGATGATAGTGCCGCTGGGAGCCGATGATTTGGATTCGGTGACAGCGATCGAAGCGGAGGACGGAGACGCGCATTGGTCGCGTGCGCAGTTTGAGAAAGAACTCTCTGGCGACGTGCGCCGGTTTTTTATGGCGGTCGAACCCCCGGCTACGGATATTTTGGGCTATGGTGGATACTGGAAGGCGGGGCCGGAAGCTCAGATCACCAATCTCGTGGTACGCCGGGAGTCCCGTTGTCGCGGGATCGGCAAGCGACTGCTGGAATTTATTTTGGACTGCGCGCGTGGAGAAATGTGCACAATGTGCACGCTCGAGGTTCGCCAAAGCAATCAGCACGCGCAATCGCTGTACAAGTCGCTCGGATTTGAAGTGAAGGGAACACGGCCGAAAATTTATCAGAACCCGGCAGAAGATGCCGTGTTGATGGAGAGAAAACTGTGAACGGAAAATTCCTTTTTGCCCTTTGCCTTTTGCCTTTCCGCCCCGCTTTAGCGGCATCGGATTCCTACTACAACTACCTGCAGGGCATGGTCGAAGAGCGCGCCGGCCATACCGCGAAGGCCCTGGAGGCTTATGAGAAGGTTGTTCAGGAAGATCCTCAGGCGCTACAAGTGTTCCGCGATATCGCGGAGCTCCACTTGAGGATGGGGCAGCCGGACGCGGCCTTGCACGCGGCCGAACGCGTCAAGGAGCTGGCTCCGGGGGACCCCATGTCTTTTATCTTCCTCGGGAATGTGCTCGTCGCCCAGGGGAATCTGGCCAAAGCGGCCGAGGCCTATGAACAGGCTTTGAAGCTCAATCCCGAGAATCTGCGCGCGCTGGAGAATCTGGGCAACTACTATGCTCTCATGGATCCTGACAAGGCGCTGTCCTATTACCAGCGGTACATTGATTTAAACCCGCGCGATGCGGACATCTACTTTCAGATGGCGCTCGTGCAGCAGAAACGGGGCCATCTCCAAAAGGCGCTCGCCCTCTACCAGCAGTCTCTGGCGCTCGACTCAGAACAACTCGCCTCGCATCTGGCCATCGCGGACCTCTACGAACAGCAAAAAAGTACGGCCTCGGCCATCGGGGAGTACAAAAGTGCCGCTCAACTGCAGCCGTCTAATCCACTCATATTCCTGCGGCTCGGCAATTTATATTACCGCGACGGCCAGTGGGACGAGGCCCGACAGGCTTTTAAAACCGTTGAAACGCTGTCGCCTCAAGAACCTTCCGTTTATTATTGGCTGGCTCGTGTCGCGGAAGAGAAGAAGGAGTGGAAAGAAGCCGCTGCTGACGCGGAGAAGGCCTATACGCTCTCTCAGGATCCGCAGTTTTTGCCGCTTACGGCCTACTACATGACGCTTGACCGGCAGATTGAAAATGCCGTCAAGGTTCTCGAAAAGGCCAAGCAAAGCGACCCCAACAACTCCAATGTTCTTCTCTTTCTCGGCATGAACTACCTCGATCTGGGCAAGCTGGATAAGGCGCAGGAGGCCCTGGCCAAGGGGGTCTCCCTCTACCCGAAGGATGTCCAGATGCGCTTTCAGCTCGCGACGGCGGAAGACCGCCTGGGCCATTTTGATGAAGCGATCAAACAGTTTCAGACCATTCTGACGATCGATCCGAAGAACGCCGCGGCCATGAACTACCTGGGGTATTCCTGGGCGGATCGCGGGGTGCGTCTCGAGGAAGCCGAAAAGCTGCTGCGCCAGGCGGTCGCTCTTGACCCGGACAGCGGCGCTTACCTGGATAGTCTAGGGTGGGTCCGCTTGAAGCGTGGAGATCCATCGCAGGCGCGTAATTGGCTCGAGAAGGCTGTGATTTATTCTCCCGATCCGCTCATCTACGATCACTTGGGCGACGCCTGTCTTGCGGACAAGCATCCCGAGGCCGCCCTCCAGGCCTGGTCGAAAGTGCTGTCGATGGACCCCAAGAATGAAGTCGTGCGCAAGAAAGTCCAGCTGGAAGGGGAACGCTTTTTTAATTCGCCGGACGCCAAAAAATATCTGAAATATCTGGAAGGTAATCTGAAGCAGGCCCAGAACTTGCGGAGCGACGTCTCGTTTCAGGGACGCCTCAACAAGCGCGGGCTTCATGCCGAGGGAAAACTGTACTATGAACAGCCCGACCGCGTGCAGCTCAACGTGCCGGCCACCTCTAAGACAAGCGCATATCAGTTCTCCTTAAACGGATCGATCCGTACGGTCGAGCCTGCTCAGGCCAATCCCGCGCTCAGCCAAATGGCTTTCGAAGGTCTCGCCTCCTTGTCCCAGTTCCTGTCCGGTCGCCTGGCCGATGCCCTGAAGGCCACGGTCGACCCCAAAGTCGGCGTCCAGACGCGCTTTTCGCGGCCCAATCCGAGCGGTGGCCAGGATGAGATCGATGTGGTGTCTTACGATTTTGTGGAGGGCCTCTGGCTACCATCGGAAATGCGCGTCCGGAATTCTACCACCGGCTGGGAGGCGGAACTCAAATTTTCCGGCTGGGTCATCAATAGTCCTGACAATACGCGAGCCCTTGCCCCTCACCCTCCCCTCTCCCAGAGGGAGAGGGATTAAGGGTGAGGGGATGATCCGTATCGTTGCGCACGCCAAAATCAATCTCTTTCTGGAGATTACCGGGAAGCGCCCGAATGGCTACCACACGCTATCGACCGTCTTTCAGACCATTTCCCTGGGCGATGAACTCACGTTTTTGCCGTCATCCGATCTCTCGCTGACGTGTTCCGATCCCGGCCTTCCGGTGGACGCGCGAAACCTGGTGATGAGGGCGGCCCTGCGTCTCCGGCAGGCGCTCAAGGAACCCCGGGGAGTTAAGATTCATCTGGAGAAAAACGTGCCCATGGGTGCTGGCCTGGGTGGAGGCTCGGCGGACGCAGCTGCCGTTCTTAAGACGCTCCCGAAACTATGGGGTCGGCGTATTCGCGTATCCGCGTTGAAAGAGTTAGCTGTGGGACTTGGAGCAGATGTTCCTTTCTTCTTGCAAGGAGGG
>JBGPLV010000057.1:0-8767 GCA_041486625.1 Elusimicrobiota bacterium | reverse complement strand
CTGGCGGCCGGGGCCTGTCTACTTCTGTCGGCGTTTACAAACCGGCTCGATTAGACCTTGCGGACGTTGGCGGCCTTGGGGCCTTTTTCGCTCTCCTGCACCTCGAATTCGATCTTATCGCCTTCCGCGAGACTCTTGAAGCCTTCTCCTTGGATAGACGAGAAATGCACAAACACATCCTTGGAGCCGTCGTCGGGGGTAACAAACCCGAATCCTTTTGCGTCATTGAACCATTTGATCTTGCCTGTCTTGCTCATTCTTTGATTCTCCTTTTTTTCGACCACCGGCTGCCGAAGCTCTGCAGCCGAGAGGTGGTTTCTTCTTTAGTCGAGGACTTGCGGTGGGTCTTTCGGCCGCAGATGCAGCCGGAATCGTCCGCGCAGCCCCAGCAACAATACGCCCGAAATCCGTCCTTGTTTTCCGTCCATTCGCTCCGCGCTTTTTTGCAGCGTACGCAGCTGTCGGTGGTGGTCGTCATGCGTAGCGCACCGTCATGTGGTAAATCAGTTTGGTGTTGCATGGCAGCTCGGGATCCCGCGCGGAGGAGGCCTGGCAGATCCCCATGCCCTCGTGGGATTCCTTTTCTTCTTGCAAAATTCGTTCGACGGCATTGCGCAAGGGAAAGACCCCATCCGAGCATCCGCCCAGACAGGTGGCGTCCAGATGGAGCGAATCCGTCAGGCCGATGCGGCGTTTGGAATGTTCAAGGATGGCCCCCCAGGGTGTTTCCATCCGCATGTCGAGCTCCAGCTCCTGGACGCGGGGAAACCGTTCCTGCAAAGTGCCCGCCTGGGCTTTTTGAAGCTCTTCCAGCTGGCGACGGGACACCTTCAACTCATTTTTGCTGGGCTGATGGCCGGGATTACGTCTTCGTTTTTTTTGGAAAGGGGGCATGTAGGTGGTAGGGTGAAACTAGTTTACCATTTCCACGTCGACAAAGCGAGGCCGAGTGAATAAAAATCGGGGTTTTGCATCTAAGGGATGAGGAGGAAACCCATGAGAACCCAATCTTGTGCCTTTGACACGTTTGAAAGGAGCCTACGCGAAATCGCCATCCATCGCCTGGTTCATTTTATCCGGGCGGAGGATCGCCGGGAAGCGCACCGCCTGTGGGAGCGCTTTCGAGGGAGAAGTGAACGCGTCAGCCGCGAGATCGCGGCCGCCTATCATCTCCTGATGCGCAGTTGAGCGTGAACAAAAGCCTTGTCGGAAGTTATCATTTGTGATAACATTAAAAGGAGCCACCGATGGGGATATATCCCCCGGAAGATGACTTCCTGATTCACCGTGGGAAGTATTTCACAGCGGAATGGTATTACACGCGTGACGGGTGGTTGCCGGGTTCTGCGTATTGCAAGGAGTTAGCAGACGCCGAGAGGCGTGCTTTCATGATGTACGTGAAATATTTGTGCGATAGTCGTCCCGGGACGATTCTTCCGCGCACGATGTATCGGATCGAGGATGCCATCAACAAGATATACGCCTTTAAGCCAAGAGATGAACGGTTCTTTACCTTCATGACAATCGGAGCCAAGGTCATCGTTATGAATGCTTACCATAAGCACTCCCAACAGATGGCGAAAATGGATCTTGAGCAGCTCCGCATCGCGATCAATTACAGAAACGATTATTTGGTAAGAATTCAGGAGGACAGTTATTATGAAAAATAAAACGAAAGCAAAAAGTCTCTTTGAGCAGGAGATGGAAAATCCTGATTTTCGTCGACAGTTTCAGAAAGAGTACAGACTTTTCAAGTTGGAAGTCCAATTGTTGACTGCCCTGGAGCAAAGCGGTTTAACCTACGAACAGCTGGCCGAAGCGATCAGTTCTCATAAGAGCAACATTTCCCGCGATTTAAAGGGCGCGGGAATAGCCAATGCCTCCTTGTCCAGAATTCGCAAATTGGCCGATGCTTTGGGAATGACCTTTATCCCCCTCTTGATTGCCAAGAAAAATCTCCCGCGAATTCTCCCTCAGCTCGAAAAACTGATGGCGGCGTGAAACTGGTGCTGCGAGCCGGGCAATTCGTTCCGCTCCAGTCGGCCTGATACCCCCGTCTTGGCGGCTCAAGCAGCCTGCGGAACTCGCACCTTCCTAATTAAGCTCATAGGATGTTGCTCAAACAGTCCTCGGCTGGACCGCTTTCGCCGCCAAGCCGCAGGCCTCAAGTCGCTCCACGAACCGCCCGGCTCGCAGCACAATGAAATGAGAATTGAGCGATATAAGGACCAGATCCTTTTGATAGGCATTTCATCGCGATATTTGGGTCAGACCCCGATGCCCCCCGCCAAAACAATGGAAACGCGTCCTCTGAAAGTGCCAACCCCGCCGTACGTAAAGGCTACGGGACGCTAGCCAGTTTCTGCACGAAAATTTACAACTCTACATCCCAATAAACCCATTTAATTTCAGGCTTGTGTCAGGGAACCTTGTTTCTCTAACCCGGAGAGCAATTAAGCCGGAGGGAAGATTTTCCCGCTTCGATATCGTGCAGGACGGCCGTAACCTTTTCCGAAATATCGGAATGCGGGAATTCGTAAAGAAATTTCTGGAATCCCTGGATAACGGCCGCTTGGTCATTGCCACACGCGCACAGCCGCTCCGTGAGAGCCGATTCGACCTCCGTCATTCGCCAAGAAACTCCTTGCTGATAAGCCTGAGGGTGCTTCTGCCGAAAATCATTCCATTTGCTGTAAAAATCACCGATTCCTCCGTGCTCGTACTCCACACAAGTTCCATAGTCAGAAACCCAAGTTTCGAAAATCGGATATTCCTCTTCATGGGTCGTTGCGCGTAAAAGTTCAAAATACTGTTGATCGGTGACGCCGCCATATTTTGTCGCGAGGTTCAGAAAGAATTCAGGATCCGTTTGAATGTGCGTAACGCCTGGACCGCGCTCGATATGAAAGCCCTTTAAGCGAATGGAAACTTCTTGTAATTGGGCATCGGTTAGGGCGTCCATCAACAGAAGATCATAATGCCCCTCAGATTTGATTCGATGGCCTTGATCGTCCTCGGCGTACTGTCTTCTCATTTGGATTATTGTTTGGTGTCCTGCCAGGTACAACGCTTCTACAGAAGGAGCTCCTTTCCCGCGCAGCTCAATCTGTCTAAGGATGGCTTCATAGGCTCCGACCGAAGGCGGAAGTACAGCGCGAGGTGTTTTCATGGTTCGGACGTTACCGGCCACCGAGGTTAAATCGGGATGGTCTGGATGGCTATATTCGGGAAAATCGTACCGATCTTTGCTCAGCGCATTCTGTAGTGGATCCTCGGTTGTGATTAGAACGGCCGGCGCGTTTTGTGCTTGCTGTTCAACACGCTCAGCGTCAGCAATACGGCCTTGGTCACGCAAGACCTTCGCCTGGTACTTTGTTTCCGCTCGCGGAAATGTGCAACTCAAGAATCCGCACAACGTTACGGATAACAAGACCAACGCAATGCTTTTATTCCTGTTAATCACAAGGTAATGGTAGTAAATCCCCTCACCCCGTGGCCGTAACGACCACGCCCTCTCCCACGTTGGGGAGAGGGGATTAATCTGAGTGAACGGTAATGATGGATCCCCCGCCAGAGGCCGCGGGGGATGACGATGTTGGAGATTATTTACCGAGGCGTTTGGCGAAGGCTTCCTGCTCCTGACGGAGTTCTTTGGGGAGGCGGTCGCCGATTTTGTCGAAGAACTCCCGCTGATCCTTCAGGTCGTCGGTCCAATCGGCGGCGTTTACTTCCAGGATTGCCGTCACGGTTTCGGGCGACAGATTAAGGCCGGAAAGGTTCAAGGAGTCCGCTGTCGGAACGTTCCCCATCGGGGTTTCCGTCGCTTTTGCTTTTCCCTCCACGCGTTCCAACGCCCAAAGAATCGCCCGCAGGTTTTCGCCGAAACCGGGCCAGAGGAACTTGCTGGTGGCCTTGTCGCGGCGGAACCAGTTCACGTGGAAGATCTTAGGGGCTTTGGCTCCCAGTTTCTTTCCCATATCCAGCCAGTGCTGGAGGTAGTCGCCCACGTTGTAGCCGATAAAAGGAAGCATCGCCATCGGGTCGCGCCGGACCACGCCGGTTTGGCCGACTGCGGCAGCCGTGGTTTCGGAAGCCATCGTGGCTCCGAGGTATACGCCGTGCTGCCAGTTTCGGCTCTCACAGATGAGCGGTGCCACGCGGGCGCGACGCGCGCCGAAGAGGATGGCTGACAGCGGAACCCCTTGCGGATTTTCCCAATTCGGCGAAATAGATGGGCACTGACTCGCAGGCGCGGTGAAGCGAGCGTTCGGATGAGCGCCTTTGTCTTTGGACGCCGGCGTCCAGTCTTCTCCCTTCCAGTTGATGCCGTGCGCGGGCGGCGGGCCCATGTCTTCCCACCACACGCCGCCATCATCCGTTTTAAGAACGTTCGTGAAAAGGGTGTTCTTCTTGATCGTTTCCATCGCGTTAAAGTTCGTCTGATTGTTGGTTCCTGGCGCGACGCCGAAGAAACCGTATTCGGGGTTCTGAGCCCACAGCCGGCCATCCGGCCCGATGCGCAACCAGGCGATGTCATCGCCTACCGTCCACAATTTATACCCGGGCAGGGACTTCGGCGGAATCAGCATCGCCAGATTGGTCTTACCGCACTGGCTGGGGAAGGCGCCGGCGATGTACTTCACCTCGCCTTTCGGATTCTCCACCCCGACAATCAGCATATGCTCGGCCATCCAGCCCTGCGTTTTTCCCAGATAGCTGCCGATGCGAAGCGCCAGACACTTTTTTCCGAGAAGGGCGTTGCCGCCATAAGCAGAGCCCACGCTCCAGATCGTGTTGTCTTCCGGGAAGTGGCAGATGAAACGGCGGTCGGGGTTCAAGTCCGCTTTGCCGTGAAGACATTTCGTGAACTCACCGGAGGGGCCAAGGTCATCCAGGGCGATTTTTCCCATGCGGGTCATGATGCGCATGTTCAGGACGACATAACGGCTGTCCGTGATCTGAAGGCCGATTTTGCGAAAAGGAGACCCTGCAGGACCCATAATGAATGGGATTACGTACATCGTGCGGCCTTTCATTGAGCCACGAAAAATATTTCCCAGTTTTTGATAGGCCTCTTGGGGGGCCATCCAGTTGTTGGTGACACCGGCGTCGTCTTTGGCGCGCGTGCAGATAAAAGTGAGTTGCTCAGTCCGCGCGACATCGTTCAAATCGGAGCGGCTCCAATAGCAGCCGGGCCACTTGGCCTGGTTCAGCTCTTGGAGTTCACCCGAGGTCAGGCATTCCTTTGTGAGACGAGCCCTCTCCTCTTCGGAGCCGCTGCACCAGTAAACCGAATCCGGCTGGCAAAGGGTAGACATCTCCTCCACCCAGGCGAGGGCGCCTTTATGTTGGAGATTCAATTTCGTCATCGTCGTTCCATTCATCGTCAGAATTATATCAATTCAGGCCAGGCGTTTGTGGAACTTGCGGACACTGATGAAAAGGATCACGGCGGCCATGACGACGAGAGGCAGGATCTGGTCGCGCAGGCCCCAGACCCCCAGGCCTTTGAGCACCACGCCTCGGACAATCTTCAGGTAATAGGTGAGCGGAATCAGCGAGCCAAGATAGTAGATCGGAAGAGGCATGTTTTCGCGCGGGAAGATGAACCCTGAAAGCAGAATAGAAGGAGCGGCAAAGAACATAACCATCTGGGAGGCCTGCTGCTGATTCGTGGCCAGAGTTGACGCGAGAAGGCCGATGCCGAGGCAGACCGTGAGGAAGAGAAGCGTTAAGAAAAAGAGCGTGATTGGGTTGCCGCGGATGGGAACGTCAAAGATAAACCACGCCCCGGCTAGGATCGTACCGGCGATGATCAGCCCGATCAGAACATAGGGAAGGATTTTGCCGATCATGATTTCATAGGGCTTGATGGGGGTGACTAGAAGTTGCTCGATGTTGCCGTTTTCCTTCTCGCGGACGATGGCGGATGCCGTGACGGTCGGGATCAGAAGCATGATAAGGAGCCCGACTAGTCCGGGCACAAAGAAATAAGCGCTTTTCAGGTCGGGGTTGTACCACATCCGGGGGCGGAAATCGATCGGCAGCACCCGGATGGGCACAAGGCCCTCCTTTTGAACGAAAGACTGCACGATGGCCACGCCTGTGTTCGAAGCCGTGTTGGCAGGGTTGGAATCCGTGCCGTCGACCAAGAGCTGCACCTTGGGGGGCCGTCCGGCCAGGATGTCCTTGGCGAAGTTGGGCGGAATGTGCAGGCAGGCTTTGGCCCCGCCCCGATCGAGCGCTTCCCGGAGTTCTTGCGGATTCTGCACCCTTTTTTTAATGTCAAAATAGGCCGATTGCTCAAAGGCCTGAACAAGACGCCGGCTGATGGGTGTTTGGTCCTCATCCTGCAGGACCGTATAGAGATGTTTAACATCGGTATCGATGGCAAACCCGTAGATCATCATCTGCACAAGAGGCATGAAAATAATCAGCCGGATCGTCCGCTTGTCGCGCGAGAGATGCCGGAATTCCTTTTGGGCCATCGCGAAGATGTTCGAGTTGAACCTAATCACCGGTGCCCATCTCCTTTTCAAGGGACGCGAACACGTCTTCGAGCGACGCCGCGATGGGTTTGACGGAGGCCACCGCGATACTCTGGGATCGTGCGGTATCCCGCAAGGCTGTTTCGACGGATTTGGCGTTGGCGACATTCAGGTGAAGGGTGGTCCCGTAGGCTGTGAGCCCTACCACTCCCGGAAGCCGGCTGAAGGCTTGCGATGCCTTCATCAAAGGGCTGCACTCGACCTCCAGAAGCTGGCCTGAGACGCTCTCGCGCAACTCGCGGGGCGTTCCCCCGCGGAGCAGCTTTCCGCGGGAGATGATGGCGACCTGATTGCACCTCTCGGCTTCCTCCATGTAATGCGTCGTCACAAAGAGCGCCACACCTTGGTCTGCGAGCTGGTAGAGGAGTTCCCAGATGCTGCGCCGGGACATGGGATCTACGCCCGCGGTCGGCTCGTCCAGAAACAAAATCTTCGGTTCATGGAGCAGACCGTTCGCAACGGCCAGACGCTGTTTCCAGCCTCCGGAGAGAACCCGCGCCTCAAAGCGTTCATACTCTTTTAACCCCGTGAGCTGCATCACGTCTTCGATTCGCTTCTGAAGGCGCTCGGATTCCAACTGGTAGATACGTCCGAAGAACTCGAGATTCTCCCTCACGGTCAGATCCTGATACAGGCTGAATTTCTGCGAGACATAGCCGATGGAGGTCTTGATCTTCTCGGGATCGGTGTTGACATCAAAGCCGCCCACCGTGGCCGTGCCGCTGGTGGGGGTGAGGATCCCGCAAAGCATCCGGATGGTGGTGCTTTTGCCTGCACCGTTGGCGCCGAGATATCCGAAAATCTCGCCGTAATGGATGGTGATGTTGATGTGGTCCACGGCCACCAGTTTCCCGAAACGGCGGGTCAGGTCTTTCGTTTGAATGGCAATCCTGTTCATGATTGGAGGGTTACGTCCGCTGAAACGCCGGGGCGCAGGTTCGGTTCGCGCTCGTCGAGCATCACCTTGACCGCGAAAGTCTGCGTGGCACGCTCATCAGGCGTTTGGACGTTGCGCGGCGTGAACTCCGCGGTGGGCGAGATGTAATACACGTGCCCTTTGAAGCCGCGTTTTAAGCCGTCAAAGCGGATGGAAGCCTCCTGGTTCATGCGGACGCGGTTGATGTCGCCTTCCGGGACGTAGATCCGGACCCAGAATTCGCCGGTGTCCCCGATGTCCACCACGGTTCCGCCGGCGCTCACGATCTCACCCGGTTCGCGGGCTTTAACGAGGATCACGCCGTCAACCGGAGAAACGATCCGCTGGTCTTCCCAGGCGAGCTCCGCCTGCTCAAGATTCTGTCGGGTCGTGCCGCCGTGCTCGAAGAGCCCTTGAGCGCGGCGGTAATCTCTCTCCGTCTGCTCGGCGCGGTCAAGGGTTCCCAAAAGTTGTCCCTTTTTAACAGTATCGCCCTCATCTACGCGAAGCGTGGCCAAGCGTCCGGAGACGCGCGCGCCCACCGAGTGCTCGGTGAGTTCCAGCGTCCCGGAATAAACGTGGGCGCGTCCGTTATAACCGCAACCGCAAAAAATGATCATCACGCCGATCCATAGTTTTCTCATGGCTTCTCCAAACTTTCCATTTTCCCTCGACTCTGCGCCAAAGTGACGCGGGCCATCTGGTAGGTGGCGACGGCTTCTTCCCAGTTGTCGCGGGCTTGGGCGGCTTTGGCTTCCTGTTCCGTGAACTCCAAATCGGTACCCACGCCGAGGCGAAGTTTATGCCGGGCCAGCTCGAGCTCTGTGTTGGCGACATCCGAAGCTGATTTTCGCGCTTGCACGGCGGCCCAGCTGCTTTTCACAGCTTCCGCCGCGCTCTTCGCCTTGGCTTGTGTTTGGATCCGCACATCCTCCAGCTGTGTCTGGCTTTCTTGGACCTGATGCCGGGCCTCCTGCACGCGCTTTTGACGATTCCCCCCTTCAAATATCGGGAGCGTGAGCTGGCCGCCGACCGTGTAGGTGCCGACGGAATCGGAGGGCAGTTTGCCGCTTGCGCCATAATCGGCCGATGCCGACACCTTGGGAGCGTACCCCGACTTGATCACGCCTTCCTGAGCCTGTTTTTGGGCCAGAGATTCCCGCGCCACGGCGACGTCGGGATGGGACTCCAGGCTTTCTACGTTGAGCGGCCCCATGGTATCGGGGGGTGGAAGCTGGGAGCTATCTTCGAAAACGATCGGCTGATTGACCGGAAAGTCGAGCGCGGCAGCGAGATCCAGCCT
>JBGPLV010000056.1:0-8803 GCA_041486625.1 Elusimicrobiota bacterium | reverse complement strand
AGATGACGCTACGCTGGGCGCGCGCGATGAAGGCCAAAGGATCACCCGATCCGATGCCGGTGCTTGTCGAGCGCGCCTTAAAAGACATCGTCGAAAACAAAGTGACGATTGAAGAGATTACGGCCAACAAGGTCGCCGCCGAGCCCGCCGCCGAAGAAATCCCCGCGGTGGTCTCGGTCGCGGGCGAAGGGAAGGCGGAACTGGAAGCGGCCGCTCTCGCCGCAAGCGAAGGCAAAAAAACCAAGAAAAAGAAGAAGAAAGACGGATGACCCTTCGACTCGCCATTCGGCATAGCTCAGGGTCATGGTGAGCGGAGTCGAACCATGATTCTATTGGGCGTGACGGGAAGCATCGCGGCCTATAAGGCTGTGGAAATATTGAGACTTCTCATCAAAGCCGGCCGGGATGTCCATGTGGTCATGACCCCGTCTGCGACGCGATTTGTAGGGCCTCTGACCTTTCAAGGCCTGTCCGGACACCCCGTCTTCTCCGATCCGTTAGACCCTCAGGCGTACCAGATGGCGCATCTGGCGCTTGCGGAAAAAGCCAGCGCGGTTCTAGTGGCGCCCGCGACCGCGGAGTCCCTGTCCCAGCTCGCGCGCGGCGGAGCCCAGGATCTGGTGTCGGCTTGCGTACTTTCCGTTCCGCGATCGCCCGCCGGCAAACTCAAAGCCCCCGTTTTTATCGCGCCAGCGATGCACGAGTCGATGTGGCTTCATCCGGCTACGCAGGCCCATGTGAAGACGCTCCAAGGCTACGGATATGTATTGATCGGTCCCGAAAAGGGTGATCTCGGCCGGGCGGGTGACCGTGGGGTCGGACGGATGTCCGATCCACAGACGATCGTGTCGCAACTCCTCAAACGCCGTGCGCGTTAGCAAGAACTTTAACAATCTCCGGGACAAAAAAGTCATGATCACCGCCGGTCCTACGCGCGAGCATTGGGACCCGATCCGGTTTCTGTCAAACGGTTCAAGCGGCCAGATGGGAGTGGCGCTCGCCTTGGAAGCGGTACAGCTGGGGGCGGACGTAACACTCGTCCTCGGTCCCATACCGGGCCCCATCCCCCGCCGACGAAAAAATCTGCGCGTGGTTCGCGTTTTAAGTGCTCGGGAGATGGATAAAAAGGTCAAGGAACACCTCCCGGGCACACGCGTTTTTGTGGGAGCGGCCGCGGTGGCCGATTTTAGGCCGGCCGTCACGCTCCGCCAGAAGATCAAGGAAAAGCCGGCGGTGACGACCGTAAAACTCCTGCGCAACCCCGATATCATCGCCAAAGTCGCCCGGCGCGGCCCCAACCGGCCGTCGGTGGTGATCGGGTTTGCGCTTGAAACCCAGGATGTGATGGAGAACGCCGAGGATAAGCTCAAGCGCAAGGGTCTCGATTGGATTGTGGCCAACCGTGAAACCAATTTGGGGGCCCCCGAAGGATCCGCGAAGCTCATATCGCGGTGGAAGGAACGCATCGCCATCGGGCACATGACCAAGGAACGTCTCGCCAAGCAGATTTGGAAGGCCCTGCTCGACAGGCCGGCGCTGTGAGTGATGTCGAGCGGATGAGCGAAGGAGCGGGTGAGCGGGAGAAAAATAATGGGCGATGTTAAAGAAATCATAGAACAAACAAAAAAATGGATTGATCAGGAACGAATCTGGGACGATTCTTTGTTTGCATCGGCTCCTTCTCATCCTTCCCCCTCGCCTGCCCTTTCCCCCGCTCTCCCGCTCTCCCGCTCTCCCGCTCAGTCATCTGAGAAAGCGTCAGCGCTGAAGGCGCTCTACGAGCGCTACAAAGACTGCACCCGCTGCCTGCTCGGCCACACGCGCATCAAATTCGTCTTTGGCGTTGGCAATCCAAACAGTGAAGTTCTCTTTATCGGCGAAGGCCCTGGGTACGAGGAAGATCGAAAAGGGGAACCGTTTGTCGGCAAGGCGGGACAATTGCTGGACAAAATGCTGGCCGCGATCAATCTTTCCCGGAAAACGAACGCTTATATCGCCAACATTGTGAAGTGCCATCCGATGGCCAATCCTCAGACACCTGAGGCCCGTGGCAATGACCGAGCGCCGAATCCTGAGGAAGTGGAAACCTGCGCGCCCATTCTTTTACAGCAGATTGCGATCATCCAACCCAAGGTGATCATGACGCTCGGGTCGCCGTCCACCAAGATGATTTTGCACACGAAGGATGGAATAACTGGACTTCGCGGAAAGTTTGTTCCTTTTGACGTGGAATACTTCTATCCGGAGACGCTCGTGGAAGAACCGAATACAGTTAAAATCGATCCCGAGACGCGTCAAGCTTTACAGCACACGCAAGTCTTGCCGACCTACCATCCCGCCGCGCTCCTGCGCAACCCCAACCTCAAGCCCGAGTCCTGGGCCGACTTGAAGCTCCTCCGCGACACCCTCGCGAAGTGACCAGCGATTACATCGAAGTCGCTTTTCCGATTCCTTTAATTAGAACGTTTCATTACCGGGCCGAAGAGGGACAGGTGGGGTGCCGAGTCCTAGCCCCTTTCGGGCCTAAAAAGAACTTGGTCGGGTATGTGATTGGCCGCACCTTCGAGAAGCCCTCGTTTCCCACGAAGGAAATACTTCAATGGATCGATGCTGAGCCCTTTATCGACGAAACCCTGCTGGAACTGGCGCGGTGGGTGGCGGATCGCTACCTATGCTCTCTGGGAGAGGCGCTCGCCTGCGTTGTGCCGCCGGCGCTTTCCGCTCCAAAACGGATGAAGGGAAAGAGGGGAGGGGAGAAGGGAGAAACACCAATGCTGTTACACCCCTCACTCTTCACCCCTCGCCCCTCAAACATTCGACTGACCGCCGAACAGACCCGCGCCCTTACCCCCCTTCTGGCCGCGGTTGACGTGAAGAAATTTCATGCCTTCTTGATTCGGGGGATCACCAGTTCAGGGAAAACGGAGCTCTATGTGCGCACGATCGATCAGGTGCTGGCTCAAGGCAGGCAAGCCCTGTTCTTACTCCCTGAGATCGCGCTTACCCCGCCTTTCTTCGACCGGTTGCAGCAGCGCTACGGAGCGGACAAGGTGGGAATCTGGCACAGTGGGATCTCCGGCGGTCAACGTTACCGCACGTGGACAGCCGTTAAGAAAGGGCAAATCCATGTGCTTCTTGGAGCCCGTTCCGCTGTTTTCGCTCCCTTTCCTAACCTGGGGGCGATCATTTTGGACGAAGAACACGAATCATCCTATAAACAGGATGATCGTCCCCGATACCACGCGCGCGAGGTCGCCATCAGGCGGGCCGAGATCTCTTCCACCGTCCTAGTCATGGGAAGCGCGACACCGAGTCTGGAGTCCTATTGGAAGGCGAAGCAGGGAATCTACACGTTGCTTGAGTTGACCTCTCGTGTCGAGCAAAGATCTCTTCCGCCGGTGGAACTCATCGACCGACGACAAAAATTGCCGTCATCCCCCGCGGTCGCTGGCGGGGGATCCATGGATCCCCGACAGGGGTATTCGGGGATGACATCAAATCGTTTGAGTCGCGCCTCGTATAGCGTATTTTCCGAACCTCTCAAACTCGCCATTGAGAACCGTCTCGCGCGGCGGGAACAGATCATGCTCTTTGTGAATCGGCGGGGGTTCACTCCCTTCTTGCGGTGCAGCACTTGCGGGTGGGTCTCACGCTGCTCACGGTGTAGCACCACGCTGACGCTCCATCTTGGAGCGGGGGACATCCGGTACATGCAGTGCCACTCCTGCTCGCAGCGCGAAAAGGTCCCTACTCAGTGCCCGCAGTGCAAAAGCATGCGGCTGCACCAGTACGGCGTAGGGACACAGAAAGTGGAGGAAGAGCTGAAGAAATTATTTCCCTTCGCCAAAGTCGCACGCTTGGACCGTGACGTGGCGTCAAAGCGCCATTCGCATGAAGCCATCTACCGGGCCTTTCTGAGCGGGGACTTGGATGTCCTCATCGGGACCCAGATGATCGCCAAAGGGTTTGATTTTCCCAAGGTGACGCTCGTGGGTGTGGTTGATGCTGACGTATCTCTTCATCTCCCCGATTTCCGATCGGCCGAGCGCACCTTTGACCTCCTCACGCAGGTCGCCGGGCGCACGGGGCGGGGAGAGTCCAAAGGCAAGGTCCTCGTGCAAACGCACCACCCAGAACATTACGCGCTCCAGGCGGCTCAAGAGCATGATTACCTCCGCTTTTATGAGCAGGAGATCCCGGACCGGGAACGTCTGAAGTATCCACCCTTCTGCCGTTTGGTGAATATTCTGTTGCGCGCGGCCAAAGAAACCTCTGTTCACCAGTCTGCTGAGGATCTTTACGCGCGTTTAGAAAAATTAGATTGCGGAGTCGATCTTCTCGGTCCGGCCCCGGCGCCCTACAGCCGCCTGCGGAATCAATTCCGTTATCAGATTTTGATCAAAGGAACCGATGAAACCCTCGCTCCATGCCTTCGTTTCCTGCGCGCGTACCGGCCGGCCAAGGCGTACATGAGCGTGGATGTGGACCCCGTGGATTTACTTTAGGTATTGAATTTTAGAGGAATATCCGCTAGATGTTACATGATGTTGAGATTTGTGAGGCATCATCAAAACGTGAAAAGGGGCATGATCTTCATCCTGGGCGTTTGCGGTGTGGGTATTCTGTTTATGGTACCGCGTATCCTCTTGGGCATTGAGATTGGTCCCGCTACCTTGCACGACATTGTGAATGCGCTGGGTCCTGACGCGAAGGGGCTCCACATTTCTCAGGAGGCTCTCCCGGATCTATTCGTGCTCACCGCCAGCCGCATCGAAGAGAATCCTAAACAGTTTATTGTTGAACAGCCCTATGTAGACGGCCGGTGGAAGGGCGGAAAAGCCGTCATAGAGTACGCAAGGGATCTGTCCTATACGCTCGTGAGCGTTTACGACAAAGACGGCCATCGTCAGCGGATTTATTCCGTCCGAACGAGTTACACCGAACATGTCGCCAGGCAAGCAGGCCTGCCGGCAGGCAGGCAGGCGCTTGCCCAGGCACAACCCCAGCCCGAAAATGTCGACGCCGCCGCGTCCGCGGGTCAATGGTCCCGCGCAAGCGCTCCAACACCAAAAGGCACGGGATCTAATATCAGTTTCGAATGGGATGAAACGAAAGGCGCCTATGTCTCGGCGACTGCTCCTGTGGAAACGAGTGCTGAGGACTCAGGACTCAGGACTCAGCTCGAAAAAACAGAACCGAGTCCTAAGTCTTTAGCCCCGAGTCCTGCGACCGTTTCCTCGTCTCCACGACACCGAAGGCGCCGTCATCATGAAGAAACGACAGCGGCGGTTTCCTACCCCGCCCCTGCTCAAACGAGCGGCATTTGGCTGGCCGTTCCTCCCAAAGCCAAAACCCCCAAGACTTCTGTAGCCAAGGTGAAGGTGGCCAACACCACCTGGGTTGAACGGCATCGGGAAAGGCCCCCAGAAGAGAGCCCGCGGCCCAAACGCCGGAGAAAGCACTCAGGATCTAAGACAACCCCAACTCCGGAGGTGCAGACGGTCGTCTCAAGCAAAGTATCACAGAAATCCGCTCCTCCCGCTGAAGTCAGGGCTAGCGATGAGTGGGTGCCGAAGTCTATGCAGGAACCGGCTGCACCCACACCGACCCGCGCACCCAAACCTGTCCCTGCTACGCCGGCTCAGGAAGCGGTTCCATCAACGGAAGAGTTGTTGGCTCCCGCCGCAACAAAACCGGGCCTGGTCGCCGCGGCGACTCCGGACACGTCCGAAGGGGACAAATGGGTCCCCAAGGCCACGCCGAAACCTGCGGTTACTGAACCCGAAGTGCCCCAAGAACCGATGCAGGTGGCCAATATTCCTAAGCCGGCGCCAGTGGATAATTCCGTCGACAATCTGCTCAAGATGGCGAACGAGGGAAAATCAGAGATGCCTCATGAAAGCGATAGGTGGGTTCCTAAAAAGACCGAGGCGCCTAAGCCCGATGTTGATCTCAATAAGGAATTGATGCGGATCCGAGAGCAGGAGAAACAACAAGCCGCCCCCAAGTCGATGCCGAAGATTAAACATGACATCAATAATCCTGAAGAAGGGGTTCTGCCCGTGAGTTCCTTTGAGAAATTCTCTGGACCTCTGTACGGCCGACACCGGGAGTACGAACGACGCTTTTTCCCCGGGAAAAGGACCCGGGCGGGGACGCCCAATCATGATTTTTATGTGGAGGAAGTGGATCGAAAGAAAGAAATCCATAATATTTATTTCTATAAGCACGAGAAAGGGAAAGCCCCCAAGCTGGTTGCTGTCGAGCGGCATGAGAAAGTGTCATTCTTGGGAAATTACGACATAGAAAAAGAAGATAAAGGCAAGATCAGTACTTATAATTGACGGTCTTACTGTTTTTCATTTCCTTCGCCTATTACCTGGTTGGCCTTAGCGGCACTGTCCCATCCTATCGAGATTCCGGCGACCTGATTGCCTCCATTCATACTTTGGGCATCGCCCACCCGCCGGGGTATGCGTTGTATGTGCTTCTCGGGAAACTGTTTGTCACTCTCGTGCCGTTCGGAAATGTCGCTTATCGCGTCAACGTGATGAGCGCTTTCTTCGCGGCCGCCACGGTCGTGATCCTATTTAGCGTGCTCCGCCGATGGGGTCACCCTCTGGGAGCTTTTGTTGTCACTCTGCTCTTTGCCGCAAGCCCTGCCGTCATCGCGCTGGCCCGAGTGGCCGAGATGTATACCCTTTCCGCCTGCCTGGCGGCCGCGATCCTGTATGGTCTTTGTTCAGACCACCCTCGTGGGACCTCCTATGCGGCCTTGCTGTTGGGTCTTGGCCTCTCGGTGCACCCGACACTCATTTTCCTCGCACCGCTCTTTTTCATCTCATCCACTCGCCCGCTCACCCGCTCTTCCCTTCTTTTCTTCGTGCTGGGTCTCACCATCTTCCTTTATCTGCCGTTTCGAGCGGCCCAGCATCCGTTAATCAATTGGGGTGATCCTTCCCATTGGCGAAATTTCTGGCGGGTTGTCACGCGGGCCGACTACGGAGGACTCAAACTCCATCCCGAGCAAAGCGCGTTTTCCTGGACCACGAACTCCATCCTGGCTCAACTCCAATATTTCACGACCCTTCTAAAGGGGGAGTGGGGATGGGAAGCGGTGGTTCTGGGGTTCGGTGGAATCTTGATCGCTCTGCGGGAGCCCAAGAGCCGTCGCTGGGGCGTCACTCTCTTGATGTCGTGGCTTTTGGCAGGCCCTAGTTTTTTCCTTTTATCGAACCTGCCGCTCCAGGAAGCCACGACTCCCGCGATACTGCAGCCCTATCTCCTCTTGACCAGCGTGCTTTGGGCGCCGTTTGTGATGTTTGGTTTTCAGGCCATCGCGTCATGGCGAGCCCCTTCTCACGTCATCCCCGCGCTGGCCGCCCTCCTTCTGGTGGCGTCTCATCCATGGGGGTGGACTTCAGGACGGAACGATTTCTACGCCTATGACTACGCACGGAACCTGTTGCGGTCTCTTCCTCCAGGAGCCGTCCTGTATGACCCGGATGATCCCACCCATTTTTCGATCCAAGTCCTTCAAACCGTCGAAAAGCGGCGCCCTGATGTGGTGCTGCTCAGTTTTTTCCGGACGCGGTGGGGTTATGAGCAGATGAAGCGGCGGTGGCCGGATCTTTTGCCGCCCATCCCGGTCGAAAACGGCCAGGAACTTCAGCGTCTTCTATGGACCTATTCGGCCCGCCAGCGGCCCTTCTACGCCGAACTGCCTCAAAAATTTGGCCCGATTGCGTATCATGCCGAAGGACTTGTCTACGCCGCCCAGGTAAATCCGAGGGGGGATTCCGGAGTCCTGTCACGCGAACGCGCAGAGACCCTGCTTGGGCTCTATGTGCAACGCGGGGATTTTGTGACGGTCCGTCACCAGGACTTTTTTACCCGCCATCTCATTGCTTATTACGCGGCCGCGCAGAATAACTTGGGGATTGAATATGCCAACATTGGAGATTGGCGCCACGCCATAACGCACTATCAAGCGGCGCTTCAAATGGAACCGGATCAATCCGCGGCGCACAACAATTTGGCTATTGCTTTACAAAAAATGCCAAAACTCCTTTAATTACTCGCTATGTCTGAGGCGAACATCGTTTTACCGCCACTTTCCGCGGCGGAATGGAAAATCCTCTGGAGCGTTTTAGGGTCCGCTCTTGTGGCGCTTGCCTACGGCCTTTTCATGGTTTGGAAGGTCCTTTCCTGCGATCCCGGGAACGCGGCCATGCAGCGTGTGGCCAAGGCGATTGAGGATGGCGCTATGGCCTATCTCCGCCGCCAGATTAAAGTGATGTGGATGTTCATCCTCATCATCTTTGTCGGGCTCTACATGATGTACTCCAACCTCTATCAAGGAAATACACAACTGGCTCTCGGGGTCGCTCTGGCGTTTTTGGCTGGGGTCATGGCGTCTTACGGAGCGGGCTATGTAGGGATGTGGCTCGCGGTCAAGGGCAACGTAAGGACCGCTGCCGCGGCCATGGTCAGTTTTCCGCGCGCGATGGAAGTGGCTTTTAACGCCGGAACGGTTTCCGGTATGTTTACCGTCGGCTTCGGGCTCTTAGGGGCGACCATCATATTCCTTATATTCCGCGAAAGCGCGATGCGGGTGCTCGTAGGGTTTGGGTTTGGGGGGTCCCTGGCGGCGCTTTTTTTGCGCGTGGGCGGGGGAATTTATACCAAGGCGGCAGATATCGGAGCGGATTTGGTGGGCAAGATCGAAGTGGGAATTCCCGAGGATGACCCCCGAAACGCGGCGGTCATCGCGGACAATGTCGGAGACAACGTCGGAGACTGT
>JBGPLV010000055.1:0-8867 GCA_041486625.1 Elusimicrobiota bacterium | reverse complement strand
GACAGGGGCGGGAAGCGGAAAGGCTTGGGATAATAAAATGAAGCCCGAGAGAAAGAGTGGAAAGCGCCACTGTCGGGTCATGGGATATGGCGGTTCCGTTTTTCCTTCCATATTTCGATGATCGCGGGGAGAATCGATAAGAAAATCACGACGAGAATGATTTTATGAACATGGCGGTCCACGTTGGGAATCACCCGCCCCAGGAAATACCCCGTGAAAAGCATCGAGCACACCCAGGCCATGCCCCCGACAACGTTATACGTTAAAAAAAGAGAATACTTCATTTCCCCCACACCGGCCACGGCCGGCGCAAACGTGCGGATGACGGGCACAAAGCGCGCCAAAACGATGGTCTTGGAGCCGTACTTCTCATAGAAGCGTTTGGTGCGGTGAAGATGGTCCTTATGAAACAGCAAAGAATCTTCCCGGGAGAAAAGCCGGGGGCCGAGACTGCGCCCCACCGCATAATTCAAGGAATCCCCCAATACAGCCGCCAGGATCAGTTCGGCGACCAAAACATAGATGTTTAAGTGGCCTGCCGCGGCAAAAAGGCCGGCGGTCACAAGAAGCGAATCTCCTGGGAGGAAAAAGCCCGCCATGATGCCCGTTTCGGCAAATACGATAGCTACGAGAACGAAGTGGCCCCCCCAACGAATCAGCTCGTCGAAGTGGTAGAGCCGGTGGAAAAAATCGATCACTTCCTCTGTTGGATTTCTTCGGAGAGGATGACGGCTTCGGCGACTTCTTTCATGGTCTTTCGGCGGTCCATGGCCTGGCGCTGGATCAGACGGAAGGAAGCTTCTTCGGAGAATCCCTGCTGGCGCATAAGGATTCCTTTGGCGCGCTCAATTAGCTTGCGGGTCTCAAGGGCCTCTTCGGCCGCCAAGGCTTTTTCGATGGCGCGGGTGTGTTCTATGGCCACCGCGGCCTGGTTGGCCACCACCTGCACAAGCTGAATCTCTTCCTCCGTGAACGTGTGAATCTCCGCGCTGTAGCAGTTGAGGACTCCGATGGGCTTATCCTTGATCATCATCGGAATGACGAGAAGCGAGTGCAGGTTTTCCTTGCGGGCGATATCCGGATAGGTGTACTGTGGGTCCTTGGCGACATCCGGGACGATGATGGGCTTTTTTTCTAATACTGCTCGGCCGGAAACGCTCGTGCGGACCGGAACCGGGGGTTTGGTTTTATATTCTTCGCTTAAGCTTTGGGTCGCTTCAATTTTCAAATCGCGTCCCTTTTCATCCAGGAGCATCAGTGAGCAGATTTTGGAAGCCATCATCTCAGCGGTCATGGTCACGATCAGCTGGAGAATCTCGCGGATGTAGATCCCCTGCGCGATCGTCTGCGACATGCGCGAAAGCGTTTCAATCTGCCGCGACTTGGTGCTCGAGTGCTGCTCTAGCTGCGAGCGAAGGCGTTCAATTTCACGGTCCTTGTCTTTCAGTTGATCCTTAAGCGTTGTAGGCATAGGCGTTGGGAAGGGCATATTTAAGCAATTTCTGGGTGGCTTTGCCTTGATAAATTGCCAAAACATTAGGTTTCCCATCGCGCTCGAGGGTCCCTGCGCCGTATCCCGCCCTTTCCAGCAACAACGGAGGCATGCTCGTAAACCGGTGCACCATCTGTGTCAGAATGGCGGCACCCGTCGGCGTTGCGAGTTCGTGTTCCGAGGTGTCGGAATAAACGGGGACTTTGGCGCGCCGCAAAAGTCGGATGGTGGCCGGGGCTATCCGCCCGGTGTTGAGCGCCGAGGCGGACATCTTCTGGATACCCAGCCTCCAGAATCCCCACGAGCAGCCGATGACGTCAACGAGCGTATCAATGCGCCCCAACCCCTTGGGGTCAAAGCGGCCATGATCATGTCCGTGGGCTTCGCGCTCGGCGCTTTGCAGAGCCAGAAGAATATCCAGAGCCTTATGCCGAACAAGATTTGGAAGCGGCGAGCGGCGGACCGCGGCCAGCATCCGTTCGGGGGACGTAAACGGCCGGTCGCGCTTCACCCGCAAGGACCACGCCGGCCACATCCGGCGTTCCACAGCCTTCACCTGGAGAGACCAGCCTTTTACGGGAATCACGCGGCGAAGCGTGGCCTCCAACTCCTTTGGTGACAGCCCCAAACCAATGAGCGCCCCCAGGAGCATATCGCCTGCCACTCCCGATCCGCAATCGATATAGGTTTGAGTCGTTTTCATTTAACGATTAAAGAAGCGATGACCCCGGCACCGAAGCCGTTATCAATATTGACCACACTGACATTGGAGGCGCAGGAGTTGAGCATCGTCAAGAGCGGCGCAATGCCTCCAAAATGCGCGCCATAGCCGACCGATGTGGGCACCGCGATGACGGGACATGAAACCAGTCCTCCCACGACGCTGGCCAGAGCCCCCTCCATCCCCGCACAGACGACAATCGCTTGGGCCTTCGCGAGTACGTGGCGATGAGCCATCAGGCGGTGAATTCCCGCCACGCCGACATCAAAAAGTCTCGTGACCGCGTGCCCCAGAGACTCCGCCGTAACGGCGGCTTCTTCAGCGACGGGGAGATCCGCTGTGCCTCCTGTGACGATACACACCGGTTTGCCGGCTGTTCGCTTGAGGGGTTTAGCCACAACAAGCCGGGCTGTCTCGTGGTGACTGGCCTCCGGGAATTCAACCAAGAGTGCTTGCGCGATGGCCGCATCAATTCTTGTCGCAATCACTGGACCTGGTCCTCGAAGCAACTCCGCGAAGATATGCTTGATTTGCTCTTCGGTTTTACCCGGGCAGTAGATGGCTTCCGGAAATCCCTGGCGGCGAATCCGGTGGGGTTCGGGCTTGGCGAAGCCGAGATTCTTAAAGGAGTGCCTGGCGTGTATCTTCAATGAGACTGTCCCATTCCTTGAGGGTCGCGATCCGGTTGGCCCGCGCCCGGAACGCGGTCGCGTTCGGAAAACCGGCGATATAGTACGGCACGATTTTGCGCAGGCGCAAAAGGCCGTGATGTTCGCCAAAGAACTCGACCGCCCATTGGGCATGCTGCCAAAGTGTTTCGAGCTTCTCGCGCTGGGACGGCCCCGGCAGCATTTCTCCGGTGAGAAGAAATTGCCGGATCCGGTCGAAAATCCCCGGGTCTCCGATCGCGGCTCGCCCCACCGATACACCCGCGCATCCCGAGATTTGCAGAAAGTCCTCGGCGTCTTGCGGGGCGTTCACCCCGCCGTTCCCAATCACGGGGATTTTTACGGCTTCGACCGTTTGCCGCAAACCCTCCCAGTCGGGGCGGCCGGAATGGCGTTTCGACACTGCCCGCGCGTGAACGATCACCGCGGCGATGCCGCATTCCTCGGCGAGTTTGGCCAAAGCGGGGGCGAGATACTCGTTTTCACGTACGCCAATTCGAATCTTCACTGTCACAGGAATCTTTACCGCCTGGACAATGGCCGAAAGGATAGCCGCAAACCGTTTCTCGTCCTTTAAGAGCGCGGAACCCGACTTTGTTTTAACGATTTTAGGAACCGGGCAGCCGGCGTTCACATCGACCACATCGGCCCCATAATCTTCAATCACCCGCGCGGCTTCCCCCATCACCTCAGGCTCCGCTCCCATAATTTGAGAACTGAGCGGGCGTTCATCAGGAAAGAATTTTAAAAGCGCGAGCGTCTTCTTGCTGCGGAACTTGATGGCTTGGGCCGAAAGCATTTCCCCGCTCATGAGCGCCGAGCCGCCACGAGCGCACAATCTCCGGAACGGCGCATCCGTCACACCGACCATCGGGGACAGGATGACGTTATGCGCGAGAGCTAGCGAACCAATTTGTAATGGGCAGGTTTGCGTTAACATGCAGTCCTTTGGAAGAGGTCTTTCCGTGTTTCAGCTTATAGTATCCGGCGGCGGCGATCATGGCGGCGTTATCCGTGCAGAAAGACAAATCAGGCAGATAAACACGCGCGTGGTTTGCGCGCGCGGCTTGCTTGAAAGCTTGCCGCAAACGACTATTGGCAGCGACGCCGCCCCCTACCACGATTGACTTCAGGCCGTGAGACTTCGCGGCGTCGAGAGTTTTCTCGACCAGCACATCCACCACCGCGTCCTGGAATGACGCGGCGATATCGTTTATCGAAGCGCGTTTTCTCGCGTTGTGAAGATAATTCGCCACAGCCGTTTTTATCCCACTAAACGAGAAATCATTTGTTCCGGGGATCCACGCTCTGGGAAAAGCGATCGCAGAGGGATTGCCGCATCGGGCGGCGTGATCGATGGACGGGCCTCCCGGGAACGGAAGTCCCAAAAGATTCGCCACTTTGTCGAACGCTTCTCCCGCTGCGTCATCGCGCGTGCGTCCGAGTATCTCATATCGCCCATATCCTTTAAAGATCACGAGTTCCGTGTGGCCCCCCGAAACGATAAGTCCTAGAAAAGGAGGCTTCAAGCTCGGGTGTTCCACAAGCCCGGCAAAAAGATGGCCTTCGAGGTGATTGACGCCGATAAGCGGGATATTCCTAACCCAGGCGAGCGTACGGGCGGTGACGGTTCCCACCAATAGGCATCCGATGAGGCCGGGCCCAGTCGTCACGGCGACGGCGTCCACGCGATGTCCCGGGCGGCGGAGGGTTTCCTCAATTACATCGTTGATCCGTTCGACATGCGCCCGGCTGGCGAGCTCAGGCACGACACCTTTAAAGGGTTTGTGCACGCTCATCTGCGAAGCCACGGTCGAACACAGGACCTCGCGGCCGTCTTTGACCAGAGCCGCCGCCGTCTCATCACAAGAGGTTTCAATCCCTAGAATGATCACCGGAGGTAGAAGGTGGGGAGTGTCACAATCTGGACGCCGCGCGCCTTAAATTCAGGGAGCTTGTTGGCCAGCGCTTGAACCAGATATTTCCGGCGGTAGTGGCCGATCGCAATCGTTTGGCCTTCTTTCAAGGCCAACTTAAGAACCAGATCGAGCTGGTCTTCAATCGATTTCACATCGTCCTTGTTATCCAGAAAGGTCTCATTGGCCAGACAGGGAACGCCGATACGCTTGGCGACCTTGCAGACGATGGAATGACCTGAGGTGCGCGAATCCAAAAAATAAAGCCCTTTCTTTTTGACCCATTCCAGAACGAGCGTCATCTTGGGTTCGCTTTCGGTGAACGCCGAACCCATGTGGTTGTTGATCCCGACCAAATTGGGAATACTGGCCACGTCTTTTTCGAACTGGCTTTTGAGCTGCGTATCAGACATCTTAAGATAGAGGCCCGCCGGTCCGGGATCGTTGTGAACCATGTCGAGGGGCTCCATGGGCAAATGAAGCATGACCGCGAAGTTCATCGCGTTGGCTTTTTGAGCGAGTTCGCGCGAATGTTTGTCTCTTGGAAGAATGGCAAAGGTAAGCGGCACGCCCAGAGACGCAAACCGGTCCATAGACACAGTTTCGTAAGCGACATCATCAATAACAAACGCCACACGCGGAACTTTTTGTAGCGCCGTCGCAATTGGGGCCGAAGGGATCACAAGCCGAAAGCGCTGCATCACCCAAAAGAACCGTTTGATCCGGAGATCGGTCCCTGCAGACGACTGAATTTTATCGAAAGAACACTTTAAACGATGCGCAACCTGCTCCAGTCCTTTGGAAACTTCCCATGCGCGGCTTTCATTCGGGACCTGAACGGTACGCTGGGTTTCCACCCAGGTGAGGATCCATGCGGTATGCTCTTTGCGAACTTGGGAGAGAACGTCCCGGTCGATAATGCCTAGACGGGTCAGCTCCTGATTGACCGCATTTTCAAGATGTCCGCCGAACGACTGCAGATTATGGCGCGGCCACCATTGAGCATAGAGATACCAGGCGACGCACCCCGCGATAAGTAGAAAAAGAAAGCGGCGGAACGCTCCGCCCCTTTTCCTCATGACTCCTTCAGCTTAAGGAAGATATCTCTAGACTTCAGAATCTGTTGAGCGCGATCCAGGGCTTCGTCGCGGATCGGCTGTTCCTTGTCTTTATCTTTTGCCTCGACCTTCGTTTCGGGTTTGATGGTCCTTCCAAAGATTTCTTCTTCCTGCGTTTGCAGCTTCACTTCGACGTCGCGCGGGACGTCGATGACGATGTCCGGCGTGATGCCGCCCTTGCCGGTCTTTTCATCTCGGTGGAAGGTGCGGCCGGAGGGCGTGTAGTACTTCGCCGTCGTCAGCCGCAATCCGCTCCCGTCGGCCAGAGGAATCACAGATTGAACGCTTCCTTTGCCGAAGCTTTCTCCGCCCAAGATGACGGCCCGATGATAGTCCTGTAAACATCCCGCGAAGATCTCGCTTCCGGAAGCGGATCCATGGTTGACCAAAATAACCATGGGAATACTCCCGTACGGCGCCTGCGCGTCGGCACGAAATTCTTGCTTCGGCTGCCGTCGGCCTTCGGTGTAGACGATCAGTTTATTACCGCCTACAAATAGCCGGCACACATCCACCGCGACGTTGAGAAGTCCGCCGGGGTTGTTGCGCAGGTCCACGATCAGGTTTTTCATGCCTTTCGCCTTGAGCCCTTTCAGCGCGGCGTTAAAGTCGATGGCGGAACGCTGAGTGAATTCGGTCAGGCGCACATAGCCGATCTCGTTATCGATCATCTTCGATTTGATGCTTTCCACTTTGATCAGTTCGCGCGTGAGGGAGAATTCTTTCAGTTCCTTTTCCCCTTCGCGGCCGATGGTCAGTGTGACCTTGGAACCCGGAGCCCCGCGGAGTTTCTTTACCGCCTGCTCGATGTTGATGTCCTGCGTGGAGTCCCCGTTAATTTTGACGATGCGGTCGTTGGGCAAAATACCCTGTTTGTAGGCCGGCGTACCGGGCAAGGGGGTAATGACCGTCAGGATGTTGTCCCGGATGGCGATGCGAATCCCCAATCCTCCGAATTCTCCCTCGGTCTCTGTCTTCATTTCTTTATGCGCGTCGGGTTCAAGAAACTGTGAAAACGGATCGAGCACCCTCACCATGCCGGAAGCGGCGCCGTAGACGAGTTTTTTGGTTTCAACGTCCTGGACATAGTTGTCCCGGATCAAATTCATCACTTCAATGAGCATTTTCATGTCTTCATAGGTCTGATCCGCGGCGGAGCGCAAAGCTGGGCTGCAGAAGACGAGCAGTGCCGCCAAAACAGGTAACGTGAAAGCCATATGCCGACGATTCATCTAAACTTCCTCCTTGAGCTCAATTCTGAAGATGGGATGGGCGATAAGTACACGAGCGGGTTGATCGGCTGCTCATCGCGCCGCAGTTCAAAGTAAAAGGAACCCGAGTCTCCCGTCAGGCCGATCTGGTCGAGCGCGGCGACCATCTGCCCTTCCTTGACCTGAGTCTGGCCCAATCCGGCGTACACCGAGGTCAGGCCGTTCTTGTGCTGGACGATGACGAGCTGCCCATACTGCCGGAAGGCGTTCGCAAAAAGGATTTTCCCTTCCTGAATGGCGCGAACCGTATGGCTGGCTCCCGGATTAATCTTAATCCCGTTGGAAACGACAAGCTGATTCAAACCGTCCGAATACTGCCGTCCGAAATTCTGAACCACTCTTCCTTGCGCGGGCCACGGCAGCGTTCCTTTTAGAGAAGCCAGCGCTTGATCGTTGACCGACCGGTTCTCACGCAGGCCGCGGGCTTGATCCCGGTGATCACGCAACTCCTGCAGCATTACCTGCAGCGCTTTGGCCGACTGATCGATTTGGCTGATTTCGTCTTCCAGGGCCGTTTTACGCTGCTGAGCGTCCTGCCATTTTAGCCACTGTGATTCCTGTTTTTGGTGAAGGCGGTCGGCCTCCTGGGACCGAGTTTGCTCCTCGTTCTGCCAGCGCATCTCATCCGTACGAAGGGCCGTCTCCTCCTTCTGCGCTTCTTCCGCCAAGACGAGTGAGGAAGCGGAGAGCTGCGCCACTTGGGCAAACACGAATTCCGGGGCCGATTCTTCTACGGTCTGTTGACCAGAAGGCTTCAGCACCAGGAACTTCCCATAAAGGTCCTGCACCAAGACGCGCGCTTCGGTGACCGCCGAGCGCGAAAGCAAAACGTTTTCGGTCGTCTTCCACTGGGCCGCGTCCGCCTCAAGACGCACCTGTTGACGCTTCTCATGGACGAACTTCACCTTCGCGCGCGACTGCTCCAATGACGCGCTGGCTTCGGACCATGCGGCTTTAGCCTCATCGGCCTTGTTCCGCCATCGTGTCACATCCCGTGCTTTTTCGTCCAGCCGAACGCGCAGGTTCTTGAGCTGCCTTTCCTGCTGATGAATCTGTTTTTCGTAGCGGCCGAGTAGCGATGTGTAAGAATCGCCATAGACGAGAGTCGCGCATAAGACCAGGGAAAGAGTGGTCCCGCTAATTCTCACGATTCACCTTCCAGCCGAAAGTCGCCAGAGACGCCATGAGGGCGGTCACAAGCGGCCAGAACGAGATCGTTTCGGGCCTGTAGAGGGCGGCGTCAGAACCCACGCCGCGCAGCGCGAAGCCCCACGTCGCCACCGCCAGGCTTCCGCCGATCAGACCAAGTCCCAGTTGTATGAAGAGTTCGGCATACGGAGCCTTCAGCGCGAGGAAACGGTAAATACCGAAGAAACACCAAACTCCGAGCATGATCAACGCAAACGCCGTTAGCCGAACAAGCCATAACCGCCACTGCCGCAGCGACCGGAAAACCGAGCGCGCTTCCGGATCCCAACGTATCTCTTGAACCTGCGCCAGCGACTTGATGTTCAGCGCGGGTTCAGGGCGTTTGAGCCAGGCCAAATCCTTATAGTGAAGAATGACGGAGGCCGGGAATGGATTTTCGCGCAGGAGAAGCAGGGATTTCGCCAAGGCCGGATTGCCTTGCGCTTTTTGAAGCGCTTCCTGGCGGGAGATAAACGTGATGGACTCCAGTTCT
>JBGPLV010000054.1:0-8929 GCA_041486625.1 Elusimicrobiota bacterium | reverse complement strand
CGCTTGACGGACGTGCCGCGAAAGTGGCAAAAAATTCGCTCCAACCGTTATCTCTGCCTTAAAAACCCTTGAAGCAACGGCCCTCCAATAGATCTCGCTAGTTCCTTGATCATCCGGTTCAAATTGCCATGCTCGCCCCAACCATTCATGGACCGGCATAACGCGAATTATATCTTCCGCCGGTCGGGGCTCTAAAATCACAGGAAGCGAAGATTTCGGTTGGGATCCGAGGTGCAACATGGCTATCGACGGCAATCTGGTGACCTGATTGCCAGTGGCGTCCAATGCGCGCTGTCCTAATAGCCGCGGCGGAAATGTTGGCGCGGGTATAACTACGTTTTCAATCGTCCGTCGATATGCTTGCCAAAGGCTTTTTGTTGGCCAGACTTCGATGCCGCGTGCTGTGCCGACAAGGGTTATCAGTTCCTGGAGTCCCGCCCATATTCGTAGGTTGGCCGGGATTGCAACCATATTCCATCGACTGATTCGTGCTAATGTTGGTGTTGTTGGTGAACCAATTTTAACCACCTTCAGACCATTGACGTATCCATGATAGATACTTATCTCTTGTCCTCGGAGTTCGTGACGAAAAGCGGGTGGTAGCATGAACCTTCCATCATGCATATGCAGAAAGAAAGTTCCCAGAAACAAAGGATCGGATGAGATGTAATACCCTTCCGAATCTGGGAACGGATGTATGAGACCAGGAATCGGATACGTCAGGCCAAGTAACCGCCCGATCATTACTCCCGCCCGATAGATCGCAGTTTGCATGGAGTGTTCCAATACCGGATCGACGCGGCCATGTCTACGAGTCCAAGATTCGGTCGCTAGATCACGAAGCAACTGCCGGTCACCGGCATGGGCAGCTGCCTCAAGCTTATGTCGAAGCACGGTCGAGACGGCCTGACCGCTCACGATCCCCATGGCGGTGGCGGCCTCGGGATGCGACAGAGGCCTTCCCAAGCCGAAGAGATCCCGCTGTTCCGCCAGCTCCTGAAAAAGCACCTCTAGGCACTGGTCGAGATAAGCGTCGAGAGCGGTGGAGTTTTGAATTTCACCAGGTCCTGCCAGAATGATCGCGGACTCATGAACGAGGCCGTAAGCCGGCCTGCTGGGCGATGGCCCGAAGTTGGGAAGGTCGCTGATCTGAATCTGTCCCTTGGAATCCCTCAAGGCGGCATCCAAAGCATCAAGTGCGGCAATGCGTCGGTTGAAATGCCAAGCCGAGGTGAGGCGCTTTTGGCGCCAGTAGGATAATCGTGGCAACAGCCAGACGCGCAAAGATTGGCCGGCAACGATGACTTCCTCGAGGGGCGTGCGTCCCGTGGCAAGGACACGTCGTTTCATGTCGAGATATACCGCCCTTCGCTCTTCTTCGGACCTCCGAACACCCAGCGGTGCATCCGCGATGCTCTGATCTGAGCTGGCCGGGGTGGGGGATTGCGCTTGCAACTGTTTATATGCGCCTACTTGATTCGATTGGGCGGAAGGAGAAAAAGGCTGATTTGCATTGACAATAGGAGCCACGACTGCTTGCTCTGAAAAGGGCGCGGAAGAACCCCCCCCTCACCCAGCCTGCGGCGGCCCTCTCCCGCGTCGGGGAGAGGGAATTATTGAAGGCAGTGGCCAGGGCGGGATCTGCCAGGACGCGCGGAACCAGGAGAAAAGGAATCAATCGATGAATGAGGTGGTTCATTTGTATTCTCTACGCGCGGGTTACGTACCTGCGCCCGCGTACGAGGATTCGTCTAATTTTAAGGGGTTTTGGGGCCGCATGGAATGAGACGAAGGTCTAAAAAACAAGGCCCAGGATGCTCATAGGATTTATGGGTCCTATTTTAGGTCTTGCTTTCATACCGCACATGGTGTACCTTATATATACACACTCTGAGTGTGTAATCCAGGGGAGGTTCTATGTTGCGCATTAATGCGATATTCGAAGAAGGGTTCCTTAAACTCATGACCCGTGTCGCGAGGGAAGAACATCTTTCACGCAGTGAGCTTATCCGCAAGGCCGTGGGTGATTATTTGGCGCGCCATACGCAGAAGCGCGAGGAAGCAAAACGCCGCCAAACGGTGGCTAAGGCCATCAGGATCCAGGACGCGTTGCGGCAAAAGGCAGGTTCCTGGGACGGGGTCGCCGAAATACGCCGCTGGCGGGATGCCCAGTGAAGCCTTGGGTCCTCGACACGTCTGTAGGCGTCAAATGGTTCAGCCAAGCGGGAGAGGCGGACCTTTCGCAGGCCCTTCAGGTTCGACAGGACTTCCAGGACGGCCAGGTGCGGCTTTTGGTGCCGGAACTTTTTTTCGTCGAACTGGCCAATGCCTTGCGGTATAACAAAAGCTTCACCAGCACCGATGTTCAAGCGGCTGTCGAGAGCGTCTGGTCGATGGAACTTGAACGTGTCGACCTTTCTTCCCAAACCTTGAAGGAAGCCGTGCATCTGGCCTATCGTTATCAACTCACGCTTTATGATGCGTCCTTTTTGGCTGTTGCAGACAGTTCGAAAGCTGATCTTGTGACGGCGGATTATACTCTTTGCGAAAGGGTCCCTAATCTTTCCTATGTCTTACCCCTTAGAAATTTACCCCTATCAAAATCATGATCAAAGCCGTTATTTTCGATTTCGACAACACCTTGATGGATTTCATGCGAATGAAGAAAGCCGCCGTCGAGTCAGCAGTCGATGCCATGATCGACGCGGGGCTGCCGCTCAAGAAAGGAGAGATGATCGAAAAGGTCTATAAGGTCTACACGGCCGAAGGGATCGAGGACCAGCAGATTTTTGACAAGGTGCTCTCCAAAGAATATGGAAAAGTGGACTACAAGATCTTAGCCGCCGGCATCATCGGTTATCGCCGGGCCAAGGAAGGGACACTCGCCCTTTATCCCCATGTCCAGCTCACCTTAACGGGCCTCGCCCGCATGGGACTTAAAATGGCGGTGGTCTCCGACGCTCCTCGTCTTCCCGTATGGCTGCGGATCTGCGGACTCGGGCTGCAGCATTACTTCGACGCCGTCGTCACCACCGATGACACGGGCTTTAAGAAACCTCACGCCAAGCCCTTTTTGACGGCCCTAGAGAAACTGAACGCCAAGCCCGCGGAAGCCATCATGGTCGGCGACTGGGCCGAACGCGATATGGTCGGTGCTAAAAAGGTTGGATTGGTGACGGTTTTCGCGCGCTATGGCGACACCCAGAACACCCAACATTCCGGCGCCGATTACGAAATCGACGACATCCTCCAACTCCTCGACATCGTCAGACAAAAAAATATATATTGAAAGTAGATTTCAATAAGAAAATGACGACCACCACCAAAGAACTCGTCTTTTTCCCGTCCTGGACCGCGGGCCGCGAAGGTTACGTGACGCGGATCCATGAGGTTTTTCAGAAATATCTGGCCGAACAAGGGCTCCGGCATACCCGCCAACGCCAGCAGATTGTGGATTTTCTCCTGCACGCGGACGAGCACGTCACGATGAAAGAGGTTTATCAGGCGCTCAAGAGTAAAGGGATCGGGAAAGTCACGGTGTTCCGGACGCTCAAGATGCTCGAGGAGTGCCGGCTGGCAGAGCGCGTGACCACGCCTGGCGGACAGGCGAAGTTTGAGATCAAGTTTGAACGTCCGCACCACGATCATTTGATCTGCATCGACTGCGGGCGGATCCGCGAGGTGCAATGGCCCGAGGTGGAGCGGATCCAGGTAAAAACCTGCAAAACGCTGGGCTTCTTCCCGATCTGGCACCGCCACGAGATGTTCGGCCGCTGCGAAAATTGTCAAGCCAAGCGCGCTGAAAGAGGATTTCAATAAGATGAATTACACCGCCATCCTTCTGGGAGCCCTGGCCGGATTTACGATTTTTTTGGGACTTCCCATCGCTTTCCTGAAGAACCTGAATCCGCGCATCAGCGGATTTCTCACGGCGATGTCGACCGGCATCCTTGTTTTCCTTCTGGTGGAGATCACCGCGAAAGTGATCGACAATATCGAGGACTTGACGGTATCCGCCGCTTCCGGTTTCCCTCGGTGGGGAGACACGTTGTTTTACGCGGCGCTATTCGCGGCCGGGTTGTTTATCGGGCTGATGGGTCTTGTTTGGTTCGAGCGGTTATTTATTCGAACAGCTAAAAACGACGTGCTGGCCCCGGCGCAAAACGCTCGTCGGGTCTCCATGATGATCGCGATGGGGATCGGGCTGCATAATTTCAGCGAGGGCTTGGCGATCGGTCAGGCGTACAGCTGGGGAAACAGCCAGCTCGCATGGCTGTTGGTGATCGGTTTTGCGCTGCATAACGCCACCGAAGGCTTTGGCATCGTGGGGCCCTTGAGCGGGCATCCGACCTCTTGGGGTTTCCTCGGCCTGATGGGACTCATCGGAGGCGGTCCGACGCTTCTCGGGTCGCTCATCGGAAGTTTTTGGACGGTCAAGCCTCTTGAAATTTTCTTTCTTTCGATGGCCTCGGGTTCCATCCTGTATGTGGTCGGGGAACTCTTGCATCTCGGACGCAAATTAAAGGATGAAACCGTCGCTTCCGTGGGACTTTTGGCGGGATTTTTCCTCGCCTTCATTACGGAACTCATTATTACCATCGCTTCCGGCGGCGTTCAAGGTTCCTAATTTTGGTAGACTTACGGTCGATGACGACAAAAAGCATGGCAAATGGTAAATGGATAGCCGGTCTTGTTCTTTCCTTTTGCCTTTTGCCATTTACCATGACGTTAGCTGTTGCGGCGGAGTCTTCGAAGCCGCTGGCGGAACCTCCTTTCGCGATCCCTCAGCGCAATGGGGACATCACGGACTACTTTCCCGGCGTCGAAAAACCTCCCCGCCAAATCATCGTCATGATCCAGGATCTGCACGCCAATGTCGGCGTTCAAAAGAACATTGCCGCCATCATGTACAGGCTCTTGAGGATCAATAAGGGGCCCTGGCTATTGGTGTGCGTGGAAGGCGCTTCGGGCGAGGGCGACGTGTCGCTCTTGCGGAGTTTGCCGCGCTTCATCCGGCACGGCTTTGAAGCGATGCTCCTTCATAAGGCCTATCTGACGGGCGCGGAGCTCGCGGCCACGGAAGCCGCGGCGGAATGGGAGCAGCAGCAAACCGTCTTGCTCGACCGCATCAAGTCCTGGTTTAGGCGCAATCGCCAAATCGGCCCCGTTTCCATCTCTCCGATTCGCCTCTGGGGAGTAGATGACCCCGATCTCTACCGCAAGAACTGGCGGGCCGCCAAGTTCGTCGATCGCACGCATTACCGCGCCCTGGAAGAGTTGAAATCGACGCGGGCCATGCTCTCCGCCGGAGCGGCAGATCCTTTGCGGAAGCATCTGAACCTTTTGGTCAAAATGCTGCTTTTACGATTGCAGCCCAAGGAATATGAGGAATACCGTAAGAATCGCGCTTGGAATCCTCGCGGATCACCCGCCTATGAAGACACGCTCAAGGCCGCCGAGACGTATTACGAGGCGGCGGAGCGGCGCAGCGCGGCCATGGCCAAAAATGTGATCGATAAAATGGGAAAGATCCCCGGGTATACAGTCCTGGTCAGCGGTGGATTTCATACGCAGGAAATGGCCGCTGAATTTAAGCGGCGCAAGATGCCCTATGTTGTCATCACCCCGCGCGTGACGGTCCTGGATCAGGACGAAGCCTACCGCGCCCGCCTCCGCGAAGAAGAATAGTTAGAAGGGTTGTTTGCCGAGTTTCGAGCCTTCGGCGAAGACCTGAGGAACCACCCACCCGTAGTGCGGCCGGTCCCGCAGAACGTAGTCGTTCGTGATGGCTTCGACAGGAGACCAGAACCAGCCTTTCGGATCCCAGATCTGCGCGAGAGAATAATGATTCACGACCTGCTGAAACGCGCGCGACGCCTTGGCATAATTGCCACTGTGATCTTGCGCCTGCCCCAGAATGAAATACGCCGCCGCCACGTCATTTAAAGCCCAGTACTTGAAGATCGCTTTCTTTTCGTTAGGGTCCCCGCTGTATTCCACCAGGCGCCCGATATCCCGCGCTTTCATTTTCTGCAGATAAAGCGCCGCGGTTGACCACTCTTGAATGGTGGCTTCGGCCTGATCAACCGCGTGGTCCCAATTCCGCGCGTTCAAGGCCCTCCAAGCCTCCGTCGTCATATCCTCCGAAGTCCCGTAGAGGACCGCTGGCTTTCGTTCCGCCAGATGGATGTCCTGGGGAGCATTTACCTGCACGTGTGCGATGGTCCCCACGTCCCGCCCGGAGAGCGGGTCTAGCCCCAGGCCGGCAAAGCACCGCCAGATCCCTGCCACGAGAGAAGACGCCGGCCCGTTGTCACTTTCCTTGGGAGCGCCCCAGCCGTAGTGAAAAAACTTTCCCGGGGTGGCGTATGGATAAGCGCCGTTGTCCGGATAGTGTTTCAAGACCGCCCGATCGAACTCGCGCGTCAGGTCCTCGGCCTTTTGCATATAGGCCGCCGCTTTTTCCTTATCGCCGGAGTGATTGGCGTAGTCGGCCAAGGCGCTCCATGCGAGAATATACTGTCCCAAACCCTCATACCAAATAACCCGATGATGGTCCTCCGCCGGGCGGTTGGTTTCGTCCAGACGGCTGCGAAGCTCGGCATATAAGCGGTCGGCTTCCGTCTGATCCGTGGGATCGACGCCATGTCGATCGCCCACGGCCACTTCAAAGGTTTTTTCGGCGTTTTGCATCAAAAGATGCGGATCAATCCCACGCGCCGCGAGGCGTCTCGGGCCGATCGCCGAGATGAGCCAGGTCACCGTGTCGAGCGCCTGCATCGTGTCGGGTCCCTGGGGGTTGATCCCGCGGAGCATACGCCCGCGCGCCGGATCGTAAGCGGTCTTGACCAGCCAGTTTTCAACGCGGTCACGCTCCTGGGTAATCGCGACCCGCTGCGGAATATCGAGTTTGGAGCTGCGGAGGAGCTCCGTCAGGAACGCGTAATAGCTGAGGTTATTTTCTGTGGAGTAAATCCGGCTCCAGGCCGCGCCATAGGGATCGTCGCGCACCCCCATGGCGACGGCGCCCTTTTCATGGGGCATCACGTTGGCCATCCAGTACTCGATATCCAGCGCTAATTGAAGGGCCTCGGGATCCTTGGTCGAGTTGGCGAGCTTGGCCGCGAAAAGGCCGGCCCAGGCGTTCGGACCGGCGTGGATTGTTTTTTCAATTCCCTCGGAGGCGAAGTCGGCGTTGTAGAAGTTCGCCAGGCCCCGAAGCCCGTGACGCGGTCCCGCCAACTCGGGCCCTGTCGCCCAGGTATTCTTGAAGAATTGGAAGAGCTGCTGGGCGCGGTCCCTATCGCCAAAGCGGATGGCGAGTAGTCCCATCGCCGCCTGTTCATAGGTAGAGGCTTGCTGCGACAGCTTGAGGTCGCTGGAGTCTGGAAAGCTTCGAAAAAGCCCCGTCTTGGGTGTCCAGTGGACTTTCACCAGATGACGGTAGATAGCCTCGGCATGCTCCGATTTGATGAGAGGGCGTATGAGTGTCGCAGACGCCACGGCTTCCGCCAGCATGGGCTGCGCGAAGAGTTGTTGAGAAGGAATTGAGACCGCGATAATAATCGATATTACGTAGTGAATTTTTTGGGTCAAAAACATGAAAAAGGACTCCTTATTTTGTTGGATCATCAGACTCGGAGCCATGCATATACAGGGAGAACGACCGAACGTCAAGGGAAAAATGTTAAGGCAGGTAAAATCCGCCACACGGCAGGCGGATCGCCCGGTGTGTGGCGATTTTACGGGTGGATGAAATGACAGGCCTGTGCGATCATAATACCGGCGTAGGTTCCAATAACATTGCCGGCGATAGCGAGCAGGAGTCCCAGCGGGGCGAGTTGCGGTTGGTAGACGCCTGCTACGATAGGCGTCGACGCCGTGCCTCCGATGTTGGCCTGGCTTGACGTCACAAGAAAGAACATCGGCACGCGGCGGAAGTAGCCGTAAAGCGCAAGCAGCGCGGCATGGCAAAGAACCCATACATAGGCCATCACGATTAAAAGCGGCGCCTGCAGGATATATTGAAGCCGCGCCTTCGAACCCATCGCAGCCAGAAGGAGATATAAGCAAAAATACCCCCAACGCGAGGCCCCATACTGCTCCAGCCGCGCTGCCGGCGTGAGCGACAAAAGAATGCCAAGACCTGTCACCAAGAGAAAAGACCAGCCGGCCGGTGAAAGCGAAGGCGTTCGGGGCAGCATGCGCCCAAGCTCCAGACATGCCCAGCCGATACCGATTCCGATTCCCATCAACCACAGGGCATGCCATGCGGAAGCCGGTTTAGATCCTTCTTTTACAAATCCTTTCAGTCTCCTGACCACATCCTCCAAAGCACTCCGGTCCGCCTGGACCCAGCGATCCCAGGCTTCCTGTTGGGAGGCGAGCGCCACGAGAATCCCCATCCAAGAGTAAGTGATCACCGTATCGACAATGACCATCGGGGCAAAGACCGCTTCAGAGGTTTGAAGCGCTTCCTTCACAGCCAGCATATTGGCGCTTCCACCGATCCAACTGCCTGAAAGCGCGCCGACGCCTTTCCACGTTTCCGGAGGCAGCCACCGCGCGAAAATCGCGTAAGCGGCCACTGCTCCGGCGCCAATCCCGAGGGCCCCCACCGCCATGGCTGTTAATGCCGTCGGGCCAAGCCGGAGGATAGCCATCAAGTTAATGTTCAGCAGAAGCAGGACCAAACAAGCGGAGAGCACGTACGTGGTGAGAAAGTCATACACCTTGGAGTGATCCGGCAGAACCCCAAAGGTGGCCAAGATCATCGGCACGAAGTAGCACCAGAACGCGCTGGGGAGATAATGGTAAAGCTTTTGGAAGGATTGCATCTTTTCTAGCGCGAGTATGCCGATCACAAGCCCAAAAAGGAGAACAGAAAGTACGAAGGGATTCTGGATCAAATTCCGATTCCGGCGCGAAT
>JBGPLV010000053.1:0-9007 GCA_041486625.1 Elusimicrobiota bacterium | reverse complement strand
TTCGGCGATGACCGCAGCCTGACGAATTTCATCCTGCGGACCCACCGCGTGGTCTTCCACCATGGCGCGCTCTGCCGCACCTACGTGCCGAGAACGTGGAAAACCTACTTCAGTCAGCAACTGCGCTGGAAGAAGTCCTGGGCGCGCGAAACGATGATTGCGTCTACTTTCATGTGGCGAAAGCACCCGCTGGCCGCCATTCCTTTCTATACGGGGATTCTGATTACCCTGTTTTCCCCCCTGATCGCGCTCCGAGCGCTCTTTTATCTCCCACTATTCCTGTCCGTCAGCCCCCTGCCTTATATCACCGGCCTGACACTGATTAACGTACTTCTCGCCTGCGTGTTCTTCTACTACACCCGCTCCCGCTACTGGCCGTACATACTGGCGTTTGTCGGGCTCTATATCGGTGCGCTGTGCTGGCAGACTTATTACGCCATCGCCACCATTCCGCGCAGCCACTGGGGGACCCGCTAAATGGGCGAGCTGACCGGCGAAGAATATTTCCCACACGATACGTACCATACCCAATGGTTTCTCTTCTGGATCCTGGCGGTCGCCACCGGCGTGCTGCTTTGGTTGAGTTTCTTCCGACCTGCTCCGGTGACCGCGCCACCGCGCGCAGCGATTTCCGCTGGATACGACTGGTTTTTGGTCCTTCATATGCCGGAAATACCAAAGAACCCAGCCAAAGCGGCCGCCTTGAAAACCAAGTTCGCCACTTGGCTCGAAGCACTGGCTGAAGAGGGATATCATCCGATGCTCTTGAGCGATGTGGAAAGACGTATCGCGAAAGGGGTAGGACTTCCAGAGCGCGCCGTGGTTTTGACGTTTGACCCGGCCTATCACCACACCTACGAAGCGTTGGCGCCGGTCCTTGTCCAATACCAGTTTCCCGCCTTCTGGGTGACCGACCGTACCGCGATTTTGCGCGGAGACCGGCATTTTGTCCACCGCCGCCAAGCGGCCTGGATGGTTCGATCGGGTTTCTGGGACCTGGGATATAAAGGCGACGGTTTCTGGCGGAAAGACCCCGATTCCAACCAGATTACGATCAATGAATCCCTTTCGGCGGAGTGGGTTCGCGGCACAGGCCGAAGGGCCCTAAACTGGAGCACAGACTTGCCGCATCTGAACCGTCTGGACGTGAGCCCCAAATGGACTGCCGAAGAACTGATCACGCGCTTAGAGATGGAACTGCCCCTCCAAGGTACGGTCCACCTAGGTGTGAAGCGCATTCAAGATCACTTGTGGGGAGTAGTGATGACTTCCGCACAAAAGAGCAGCCTCTTTTCACTTCAGACGCCGCTGGCGGTGACCTCCTCAAACATCTACTGGTTCGGAACCCGGGGTGTCCCTGACGTCGAGTTGGACGTGAATATCCCTTCCTTCTTCGGAGAGGTGTCTCTCTGGCTGCGGTCCGATTATAAGAGAGGGCAAGGGATCGGCGTCGGCATGACGCATCGGCAGCTCTTTGTGGATCAGCAAAGCGGGAGTGTCCGGCAGCGCTTGGCGCTTATCCCATGGAAACCCCCTTACGGAACGATTAAAGGCCATATTGTATTGTCAGGCTCACAATTGCAGGTTGCTATCGAAGGCGCCAAGCCGTTTACGGTTGATCTGGTGCCGGAGATGCCGTCGCCGCAGGGTCTGGTGAGACTGCAGGTGTTCGATCGCATCCGGGGCGCCGCCCGATCCGATTTCGTCAGCCTGGTGCTGACATCACTATCCAAGCCATCACACTAATTTCCGTGAAGAACCTGAGAGTTATCACACTGACCTGCCATCTGGCCGTTCTCTTCTTGAGCGCGCCATCCCTCCACGCGGCCTCCGTACCACCCGAGGATTTATCGGATTTACAAACGGAAGCCGTGGGCCTATACCAGGCCGGACGCTATGACGCGGCCATTCCCTTATATCGCCGTCTCGCCGAGGCCCAGCCGGACAACAAAGGCGCCTTCAAGGACCTGCTCATCGCCCTCTGGCTGGGAGAACATTATCAAGAAGCCGCGGACGTGGGGGAGCGGCTGACGGGGCTGTCCAAAAACGATTTAGACGCTGAATTTATCTACGCCCGCGCACTCCTGGCCACCGGGCAAAAGGAGTCGGCGCTCGCCGCGTTTAAGAGGTGCCGCGAGCTCGATCCTGATGAGCAGCACATCCAGCTGGCGGCGGCCCGCGTAGAAGGGATGCTGCGCGATTACGATTCCGCCCTGGCGCATATGGAAAGCCTCAAGAAGTCGCATCCTGAGTACAAGGAAATCTACCCGGAGCTGGCCCGGGTGCAGCAAATCACGGGCACCTACGCGGCGGCCGCCGAAAGCTGGGACAAGGCTGCGGATTTCTACCCGGACAACCGTGCGTATCGATTTCATGAGGCGGAATGCCTTTTCTACGCGGGCCAGCGTGACGAGTCGGTACGAGCGCTGCAGGCGCTAACGGCCCAACAACCGTATTGGCCGGCAATCGACTTTTTGACGGACATCGCGCTCGCCAAAGGCGACCTGAAGACGGCGCGAAGCCTCCTAGAGAAGAATCTCCAAACCCTTCGCATCGATGACTCCTATCGCTTGCTGAAGCTCATCCGAATTAACCAGCGAGAAGAGCGCTGGGAGGAGGTCATTTCTGTGGCCGATCGTTGGCTAACGATCAACACGCGAAGCGGCACCGCTCGGATGCTCAAGGCGGACGCGCTCAAACACCTGGGCCGCTACCCGGAGGCGGGGCGCCTCTACCAGGAGATTCTGCAAATGAACCCAGAGACTATCGATGCCTGGATAGGAATGGGAGAGATGGAAAAAGCTAAGGCGCTTGACCCAACCAATCCTTACCTTCTCATCAATCACCCCTCCAGGGACGTTTTGGTCAACTGGATCGCGAGCCATCCAGGACCCACTCTTCCTGTGGTTGCCTATCACGGGCTGACCACGGACCCAGGGGACCCGATGCTGGCCTCTTCCTTGCACCGGACGGTAGCGAATTTTGAAGACCACATGCGTGCGCTGCACGAAGCGCGCTTTACCCCCGTCACGTCAGCGCAGATCAATACCTGGCTTCTCGGCAAGTCATCCTTGCTGGAACGACCCGTGTTCATCACCTTCGACGACGCCCGTCTGGACAGTTTCCGGAATGCTGATCCCATCCTGCAAAAGTACGACTTGAAGGCGACGATGTTTGTTCCGCTCATCAATGTCGAAGGCTCTGTTCCCCGTTACGCGACCTGGAAGGACCTCGCCCGCTATCAGGCCACGGGTCGTTGGGACATCGAGTCCCATGGCGACCGGGCCCATGAATATATTCCCGTTGACGCCGAAGGTCACAACGGTCTTTTCCTGCTCAATAAGAAATGGCTGGAAAAGGCCCGGCGGCTGGAATCGGATTCGGAATGGTCGCGCCGAGCACAAAGCGATTATCAGAAAAGTCAGCGAAAAATTGACGCCCAACTGGGACAAACGCCGCGAGCCTTTAGTTTTCCGGAAGGCAACTACGGACAAGAGGGTATTTCAAACTCACCCGAGACCGCCGCCCAGAATTTGAAGTGGGCGCGCGAGGTTTTTGACACCGCCTACCACCAAGACGAATACGGCATCAATGTCCGCACGCGTGATCCGATGCATCTGACGCGTTTCGAACCGCCGCCAACGCTGACGGGAGCGGCCTTGGTGCGGCATTTGACCGACCAGACCCCGGCCATTCTGATGGTCCGGCGACTTCTGCATGAAGCCGCTTGGGAGAACCGGGTACCCGAGGCCCAGCGGTGGCTTGCGGAACTGAAGCAGCGTGGCGCTTCCTCTTCGTGTCTTTGGGCGGAGGATGCGCGCGTCCATGTGGCGATGGGCGATTTCGAGGGAGCGCGGGCCTTGTCCGAAAAGGCCGTCCAGGAAGACGATTCCCTTGAAAATCGCGAGCTGCTGGACCAGATTAACCGCCTGAGAAACCTTGGGTGGACGGGCCGTTTTTCATATCAGGAAGACAATCAACATCGAATCAGCCGAAGGTTTCGGCAGGACATCGGGTTCTGGCGAGCGGCGGGTGTCGACCTCAGCCTGCACCATCTTGCCGGTTCCTATTCTGAAGGCGGAGTGGAGACTGTGACGGAACAAGGAGGAGGCATCGGCTTAGCGAGGAATTTTAACACCTCCAACCGCCTATCGGCTGAGGCGAGCGGACATTTCTTGTCGGGCCCCGCCAAGAATGCCTACACGGTGTCGGGCCGGCTCACTTCCAAATGGGCGGGCGACCTTCGGACCGACCTCGAAGGAGGCCGCGATTTGTACTACTTCGCTCGGGCCATCCAAGCCAATGTCATCAGCCATTATGTGGATGGCCTCCTTCGCTGGACGCCCCCGACGGACTGGCGTGCTTCCGTGCACGGCCGCGCAGAGGATTTGTCTGACGATAACGAACGCGCTTCCGGCATGATCGAAAGTGGGCGCCGCGCCCTTCTGCCGCGGCTTTGGTTTGTCGCTCGGGCTTCCATTGATACGACCAAACATGTCAGTTCCAATTACTACAGTCCGCAAGTCCTTCAGGAATATCAGGCCGGCTTGGACTACACCGTTCTCCTCGGGAAGGGTTCAAATTTGAATGTGGTCTATCTCCCCGGCTACGGAAAAGAGAAGGTCTCGGATGGCGTCCTGGTGCATGATATCGATGTGGTTCTGAATCTCGTTCTTGGCCGCTCGCTCACATTGACTCCATCCGCCGCCTTCATCCGGCAGCCCACCTACCACCGGGACACCTACAGCGCGACCCTCTCCTACCGTTTTTAAGTGCCAGGCACTTATAACTGACACTCCGCAGAAAATAGTCTTAAGGCGTAATCGTCGGAAACAATCAATTCATATTCGTATTGATTTATAGAGTCGTTTTATCAATAAATGTTTCTTTGTCTGAAGCCAAAACACGAATTGAATCAGTTCTTGCGTGATTTTTCGCTTTCCCTTACAGTGAAGCGCTATGAAAAAAGTGTTGATCGGGATGGGGGTCATAGCTCTGGGGGCTTCCTTAGTTCGAGCCGAATTCAAACCTGCTTTCCAGGAGGGAGAAGACCTCACTTTCGCCATCCGGTGGGGCGTCATCACCGGCGGTTATGCGACTTTGAGCGTCCCGGCCGTGGACCTCATCGAAGGCCAGCCGGCTTATCACATTCTTTCGGAAGCCCGCTCGACCGGCATGGTGGAGGCCTTCTATAAGGTAAGAGACCGCAATGAGGCCTGGATGGACACGGGATCGCCCCGGTCCTTGCGATATTCCAAAAAAATCCACGAAGGCAAATACAGCGTGGACGAGGTGGTCGAACTGGACCAGACCGCGCGCACCTTCCATGAGACCGAAATCCGCCACGATAAGAACGATGCCCGAGAAGAAAAACGGGGAGAGATTCCCCCCAACGTTTTGGACGTTCTCTCGAGCCTCTATTACATCCGCTCGCAGCCTCTAGAAGTCGGCAAGTCCTTCACGGTTGACGTTCATTCGGGCGATAAAACGTTTCCTCTTTTGGTCAAAGTGAAGAAGCTCGAGAAAGTGAAGGTCAAAGCCGGCAAATTTCTGTGCTATCGCGTGGAGCCCGTCCTGCGCGAGCGCGGGATCTTTATCTCGAAGGGCAAAAAGCTCGAAGTCTGGATGACGGCCGATGCCCGCCATATGCCGGTCCTGATGCGCTCGGAGATTTTCATCGGCCATGTCTCGGCCGAACTTGTGAAGCAAAAAACACGGCCTCCCAAAGAGGAGCGCCAGCAATTGGCCGCTCATCCTCTTCCAACCCCGACCAGCTTCTAAAACTAAACGAAGAAAGCTATAGTTATGCGCGATGCGAGCGCGTTTCATTCTTCTGGTGTTGTTCATCTCGCCTTCCCGAACCGCGTGGGCAGCCTCTGGCTCAGGGACTGAAGGCGCTAGCTTCCTCGACATTCCCGTGGGCGGAGCGCCGGCGGCGCTCGGCTCCGCTTACACCGCCCAGGCCAATGACGTCTATGCGCCCGTATGGAATCCGGCGGGGCTTGGCTTCCTCCACAGCCTTGAATTTACCGGGATGCACTTAAGCTACCTGGGGCCCCTCCATTATGAACATGCCGGTTTTGTGATCCCCCTTGGAAAAGACGATGAAAGGGAGTCCTCGCCTGCGGGAATCGGGGCCTCCGTTCAATATCTAGGCACAGGGGATCTTGACGCGCGCGATGAGAGCGGCAACTCCGCGGGATCCTTTACGAGCGCCTTTGCCGCCTACTCCGTCGCCTACGGGCAGAGGATTTGGGGCAATCTCTCCTTGGGAGCCAGCGGCAAATTGATCACCGAAAAAATCGCGGATACCTCCGCCAGCGCCTACGCCGCCGACTTCGGGCTTCTCTATAAACCCGACTCGAAACTCAGCCTGGGAGCGGTTTTGGCCAACATGGGCTCCGAGATCAAATTCGTGAACGAGGCGGATCCTCTGCCGCTGGTTGGGCGGCTCGGAGCGACCTACCAAATCCATCCCCAATGGGACATCTCGGCGGAAGGAGTGTATCGCAAATCAGGATTGACGAGCGGAGGCTTGGGAATCGAATGGCGCTACGGCGAGATATTTTCCTTTCGCGGGGGTTACAATACCAGCCACATCAAGGAATTGGGCGCGGCCTCAGGCGTCACGGCCGGGGTCGGCTTGTTCTTGTGGGGCCAGGAGTTCTCCTACGCGTGGGTGCCGGTCGGGGACCTGGGACAGACCCATTATTTCTCGCTTGTCTTCCGGACCCGCACGACCCCGGCTCCGGAGCGTCCGCGCATGAAGAAAGCCGAGGGTGATTTTGAGGACATGAAACGCGATGAACCAGATGGATCGCACAGTCTATTTGATTTCCTAAAAGATAATGACGATGACTTTAAGATCAATTAAACTTTCAATCCTGCCTGTCGCGGGCCTCGTGGCGATTCTGGGAACCTTGGCTTCGTTTTCGGGTGCGGCGCAGGGCCGCGTGGCCTTAATGGGCCACGTTCTCAGGCAGATCCAGGACGCGGTGAAGCTGGAGAGAGCGCCGGCCGATGAATCGGTTCAGCTAAGCCTGGTGGTCCGCCTTGACCAAAATCTTTTGGATGAGACTTTAGATCAGCTCTATGGACGCAACGCGCCGGTCCAAAAACACTACCTAAGCTCCTCCGAATTCGCTCAGAAGTTCGGTCTTGCGGACAAACGAGCCCAGCTCAAGAATTTTGCCTTGGCAAACGGCTTGACGGTCGATGCCGCCGATAATCAGCCGGAAAGCATGGTTGTTAAAGTTTCAGGTGGCGCGAGCGCCGTAGAAAAGGCTTTTAGTATCCGACTGAATCATTATCGAGGCCCTTACGGGCAGGTGTTCCGGGCGAACGAGACTGAACCGATGATCCCCGCCGCTTTGGAATCTCATTTGGGCGCCATCTTGGGATTTTCGAATATCACGGGTGTAGCGCATCCACACTTTATGAAATCTACGGTGAACTTCAAGCCGGGATCGTTACCTCGGGTGGCTTCAGGAGCTTCTTTCCCATCGACTTTCACCGGCAGCCTAGGACCGTTCTTGGTCCCTCAAGACATCCGATCCGTTTACGGTCTCACCCAAGTTGCACTGAATGGTTCCGGACAAGAGATCGCTCTTTTTGAACTTGATGGATTCAACCCCGCTGATGTTACAGCTTTCGAAACCATATTTAACCTTCCCCTTGTGAATGCAACATTCATTGGGGTCGACGGCACAACAAACTTATGTGGGGGCCAGAGCTGCTCCGGCCCTACGCCATCCGAAGGACAAGTCGAAGTCAGTCTTGATATCGATATGGTATTGGCCTTAGCGTCCGCCATTTCACACATTTATGTCTACGATGGCCCCAATACGGATCAGGGGATTCTTGATACGTACAATAAGATCGCGACGGATAATATCAGCAAGGTTGTTAGCACGTCCTGGGGCTTGGATGAAGCGGATTCGAACGTGAATCCTTCCTTTATTCCGTCCGAATCTCAAATTTTCCAGCGCATGGCCACCCAAGGCCAAAGTGTTTTTGCGGCATCGGGGGACTGCGGCGCCTACGATACTCGGGATTTCAATACTGGCGCTTGCATCACGACCAATGGTTTTCACGTCGATGATCCTGCCTCCCAACCGTATGTAACGGGAGTCGGAGGAACCACTCTCACGGGTAATCTCTCGTCCTTTACGGAGACGACCTGGAATGAATTCTCCATCAGCGCAGGAGCCGGCGGTGGCGGAGTGAGCACGATTTTGCCAATTCCGAGCTACCAGATAGGCGTTGCGGGGACTGCTTCGCAGCAATTCCGCAATGTCCCGGATGTAGCGCTTAATGCGGACCCTGTCTCGGGGTATATTATCTGTGTTGCAAATACCTTTCCTGCCATCGGTGGAACGAGCGCCGCGGCCCCTCTCTGGGCCGCTCTAACAGTGTTAATCAACCAGCAGCGCGCGGCGGCGGGAAAAGGGGGCCTTGGTTTTGCGAACCCCACACTCTATCAGCTTGGTACGAGCACCTCTGCCGCCACTGTCTTTAACGACATCGCGACCGGCAACAATGCCGTCAGCGGGCACTTTAATGCTGGACCAGGATACGATAATGCGACAGGATGGGGATCGTTCAAAGGAAGCTCGATGATCGACGCGGCTAGTCAGGCGCTGTCATTAACCATTCTGAACTCTTTGGCCAGTGTGTATGCTTTTCCAAACCCGTGGGACACGCGCAAGGCCACCAGGCGCCAAGTGACCGTTACCAACCTACCGGATGGAGCCACCGTTAAGATTTTTACGCTTTCAGGGTTTTGGGTTAAAACGCTGCCACTGGCCTCAGGCGGCAGCGCGGTTTGGGATCTCACCAACGATTCCGGCAATAGCGTGGCGTCGGGACTTTACTTCTATCTGGTCACCACGCCCACAAACAGCGCCAAAGGCGAGATTGCCATCATCAAATAATTGAGGTAGGATAGCCGCTGGGGTCAGTCCTAAAAGAGGATAAACCCATGCATAAGGAAGCAGGAAATCCTTTG
>JBGPLV010000052.1:0-9066 GCA_041486625.1 Elusimicrobiota bacterium | reverse complement strand
ATACCACCCGGTGGGTTCGCAAGATGAAGTTCGTCAGGCTGCGGTCATCGCCGAAGGTGGTACGTTCGCCGGCGAACATCTGGTTCAGCCAGTCAGGAAGCACGCGTAAGACGGACACCCGCCGGTAGGCGGCAAAAGGGCCTGAGCAGCAGGTGACTGCGGTGAACAGGCTTTCGGAGGCTTTAATCACGCGCTGCGAAATCTGGTAGCGCACGACCTCCATCTTGGAGAAGAAGTTATCCGGCTCCACCACGACGCTGACCTCTCCCGCGACCGCCCCAATCGCCTTGTCATGGAATGGCTGGACGATGCGGTACAGGCCCTCCTCATCAATCAAGCTGTCCGAGTCCACATAAACGAGGATTTCGTTTCGGGCTTCCTGCGCGCCAAGAGCCATGGCATAGCGCTTTCCTTTGTTTTCGGAGTGCCGGAAGACCCGTAGGCGAGGGTATTGGGCGGATAATTCGTTCAGCACTTCCCAAGTACGGTCAGTGGATCCGTCATCCACGACAAGTACTTCGAATAGATCCGAGGGGTAACGCGAATCAAAAGCATGACCTACGGTTTCACGAATATGATTCTCCTCGTTTTTGGCTGAGATAATAAGAGAAATCGAGGGGGTATAGCCCACGTCAGCGGGTTCTTTGTAGAACATCGACATCGCTACCCGGAGATAGACGTAAGCGCAGACGAGAAGACTGTAGGCGTTGGCGATCGGGGCCCACCAGTAATACATCACGTTGTGCGCTTTGAGAATGCAGATGCCCATCGCTACCAGGATCGCCATGGCCACGGCCGAGAGGCGCTGCGGTCGCGTTTCCACGCGCTGAATTTGTTCAGGAATGAGACGGGTGAACTTGATCCCGAGGGTATAGCCGATTCCATCTGTGGCCGCGACTCGTACAACGGACCCGTTCAGTTTGTACGTCTTTGGATGGAGGGTATATCCTAGGTTTGGAGGCAGGTCCCAGACAACCGTCGCGGTGTCGCCCAACTGTAGGGCGTGCTGGGCCGCTAGTTCGAAGTTGATGCCGGTCGGACTATAGTCTCGAATCGTTCCTGTGAGTGTCCGATGGCGGCTGCCATCCGGAATGACCAGTTGGGCGTCGCCTGTCGTGCTAACGCGGGCATATCGCCGCCTTTCTCGGATTGACCCGATGATTTCTTGCCCCTCTCCCATAGGACTTCCTTTGAAGATGCCAGGATGACTATTTCTTCGACGGTGAGTAACGTCATTATTCCACCACGAGCAGAGGGCGGTCAAGGCCTAAAATGGGCCTACTGGAGAAGGTGAATGACTCCTGTGAAGAGAAGATAGAGCGCAACAATGTAACTCAGCAGCCTGGGCTGAAAAAGGATAGCCAGGCCGGCCACGATGGCTAGAATGGGCTCAAAAGTGATGTGTGGATGTATATGCATAGGTACAAGTTAACAGATTTTAGCGGGCTTTGGCGAGGCGGTCTTGGGGCTCGTCGTCTATTTCGGTGCGGTCCGCCACAAGTCCGGCGGACGCCTGTTGTGTGGCGTCTTCGGCGTAAGTGTCGGGGAGGGGGGCGTCTGCCGCCAAGTTCAGGCGACGGCGTTTCTGATTAGGGGTTTCAAGCGTTTCACCTTCGCTCGCAGAAGGCGATATTCCTTTTGGTTCTTCACCCCACGATTCCCAGGAAACTTGTTTTCCGACGAGCATGAGGTTCTCGGCCGACAGGCCTGACGGAACCAGGACGGCGAGAGATACGACCAACAACAGTGGCGCTCCATTGCGCATAGTAGTCACCTGTTTGCCCTGCGTATAACGTCTGCCTCTATTGGCGCGTAATTTCAAGGGTTTTCGACTATTGCTTTCTTTTGCCGATAGCGCGATAATATTGGTCGGGAGGTGGACCATGGCTGACAATGTTGTCCCAACGCTCGCCCCAGAAAAGCCCATCCAAGAAGTTCTGCAGTCGCTGCCCGCACAGTCGCACACGCCCTCTACAGACATCGAAAAGGAAGCCCTCTTCGATTCAATCGCTCAGGAAGGAATAGACGACGGGAAAGAGTCCCAAAGCTCATTCCTTAAGACGTTCTTCACCGGACTGCTATGGTTCGGTTATTCGATCGCCATCGTGGTCGCTTTGGCCCTCGTGTGGTCGGCGGCCAAGGGGTTGCTGAAGCCGTTGCCCCGTTAGACGCTAAAAAACAGTGAATATTTTTTAGGGTTTTGCGTCTAACTTTATGAAGCACACTTCATAAAGGAGGATGTAACTATGTCTGAAGTCCTAGAAGGCGATTACCGGGGGAACGCGATGCTCATCATCCGCCAGACCCCTCAAGACAAGTTCCCTTTTCAGTTCGGCGTCAAAAAGGCCCAGCTGATTGTGGAACACCTTGAAGACATCAAGAAGTTCATCGAAAAACACCCCGTGTCATAAAAAGTAAAATCATCCCGGCATGGCGTATTGGCTGATGAAATCAGAGCCCGACGTTTTCTCGATCGACGATCTGCATCGAGAAAACGTCGCGGGCTGGGATGGTGTCCGCAACTACCAGGCACGTAATAATTTACGCGCCATGCGCCAAGGGGACAGGGCCTTTTTCTATCACTCGAGCACGAACCCGCCGGCCATCGTCGGCCTCATGGAGGTTGCACGCGAAGCGTATCCGGACCCAACGTCGAAAGAACCGGCCCTCCACACATCCGGCGGGCCGGGTCGCCGGACGTCTGGAGACCCGGGCTGGGTTCAGGTGGATGTCAAATTCGTCAAGGCCTTCCATGCACCCCTTCTTTTGGATGACATCAAACGGATCCCTGCGCTTTCTCGCATGGTTCTTCTCAGGAACAGCCGTTTGTCCGTGCAGCCGGTCAGCCCCGCCGAGTGGAAAGTGTTAATTGACAGGCTCGAAAAGAGGGGATAGAACTACCTTGAAATGAGATCCCTCTTCGTTGCCTTCCTTATTATGGTCGTTGCAGTGGCAAACGGTTATTCTGAATGTTCCTATTTCCGCGTCTCAACCGCCCTTCTGAAGTGCGCGGTGGTAGATACGAGGACCCTCCACAGCGAGAGTGCCTATCAAGCCCCGTCCGAGGTGCCGGAGCTCCAAGAGGTCAATGACCAGGCCCTCGTCCAGGTCAAATGCGATTGCGAATACAGCTTGATGGGGTCGGACCCGCGGTGTGATACGGACCAAAGCCTGGAAAAGTCTACCGTGACGGGGGCCGATATCCCTGCCCAATTTTGCCGTCGGGGACGTTCCCTCTGCCGCGACGTCTGCCCGCCCCGCCTTCCCTGAAATAACATCTGGGGTCAGGCCTGTCAAACTGACAAATGCGAGCAACTGTCAGTTTGTCATGCCTGACCCCTGTCGTTTCCTGTTCGTCGGAAAAAAGATTGTTGACATCGTCTTTATCGACGGTATAGAATGAACCCGCTCTAACTAATTCACCACATCACTGACGAGGGAGGTGACGTTAACATGGCAGAGAAAGTAGCGAAGGCGGGCGTGAAGCGGCAGGAGGGCTATCTCTATTTCATCGACAAACAAGGGGATGTCTCTCGGGCCAAAATGGCACGCGGCGGCAAAAAAGGCGGCAGGCCGGAAAAGGTCCAGAAGGTCGGAGTAAAAAAGGCGCCGGGATATCTCTACTTCTTGGATAAAGCGGGAGATGTGTCTCGCGCCAAGATGAAAAGAAGGTAATTCGTTTCAAATTGTCTTAAAGGGAGCCCCTTTCCCCAGTTCGATGTCGGGCTGAGGAAAGGGGTTTCTCTTTTGTAGAATCGCATTTATGCAGGAATTTGCCAAGGACACTGACGGTTTCTTCGCGCGGCACTTTGACCGGAAAATCTCGGGCGCCATCAGCCGAAAGCTCCTTAAAACGCCCGTCACGCCGAATCAAATTACCGTCTTCGTGACGCTGCTCGGAGTCGGCGCGGGCTATCTCATGGCCCAGCGTGGCTACGCGGCCAAAGTGGGAGGGTCTTTGCTATTCCTTCTCACCTCCATTTTGGACGGGTGTGATGGCGAGATCGCCCGCGCGAAAAAGATGACGTCTAGACTCGGGGGATGGCTCGATCTCTGGGGCGACAACGTCGTGCATGTGGCCGTCTTCTACGGTCTCGGATTGGGGCTCATGAGGGACACAGGCCAAGAGGTCTATTTGAAGCTCGGATGGGCCGCTGTTTGGGGCACACTTATTTCGGCTACTCTGGCGAGCTACCAAATGCGGCGTAAGGGAGAAAATAGTTTTACATCGGTATCCGGCGATGACACCGTCGTTGACGCGCCCGCCTGGCGTCGGCAGTTGGTCAAAGTAAGCGATGCGCTCGCTCGACGAGATTTTGTCTACGGGGTGGTCGTGCTTGCGTTCATCGGCCGGCTGTCCTGGTTTTTGTGGGCTTGCGCGGTCGGATCAAACATTTACGCCCTGGTTCTAATCTTCCTTCTCCTTCTGTGAAAATCATCCGCATCATTGGCGTTGTCATCGGGATTGGGATCGTCACTTTCCTTATCCGGGACGTGGGGTGGGCCCAGATCGAGAACTCTCTCGGGATGCTCGGCTGGGGTTATGCCGTAGTGATCTTCTATACGATCAGCTGGATTTTGCTCAACACCGCGGGTTGGCGTATGACGCTCCACTCCCAGTACGCGCGCTTATCCATTTGGCGCCTGGCGCAGATTCGCTTGTCCGGCGAAACCTTTAATTCGCTCCTTCCTTCGGGCTATGTCGGCGGCGAACCCCTTAAGGCCAAACTTCTATCCCGGTATATTCCGATGCAGGAGGCCGCTTCGTCGGTCTTGATCGCCAAGGCGGCACAGAGCGTGGGACTCGTGCTTTTTGTCGGTTTAGGACTGACGATCGGGGGAAAAGAAGGACAGCGATCGGTCCTCCATCAGCCCGCCACGCTCGTGTCGCTGGTCATGCTCACCGCGGGTATTTTCATCTTCACCATTCTTCTCACGCGCCGGTCGTTCAGCCGGCTCGGCAAATGGCTGCATAATCTCACCGGCCATCCCTGGTTGCAGAGACAGGAAGAAAAGTTAATAGCGCTCGATGATTCGATCGGCGCCTTCTATCGCGAGGGAAAATTACGGTTTCTGGCGAGTGTGGCCTGGCACATGGCGGGCTGGCTCGCCGGAGCGCTCGAAGTGGCACTCATTTTCTTTTTGATCAGCCACCCGATTGACTGGCGACAGGCCTGGTTCATCGGCGCCATGGCGCAACTGGCGGCGGTGGTGGGACTTTTTGCACCCGCCGGGGTGGGCATGTATGAAGGAGGGCACTATCTCGCCGCTTCGATCCTGGGAATCTCGCCCGCCCTGGGTGTCAGCGTGGCCCTCATCCGCCGCGTCCGCGAAATCTTCTGGGATTTGGTTGGGCTGTTTCTCTTCTGGAAGCTCTCGAAGATAGAAAAAGTCTAAGCCAGAGCGGTCTGAGCTTTGACCTGCCCTGGAAAAGCAACCTCAACTTCTTTGAAGCCTAGAAGGTTGGATTGGTAGGCGGCGGAGGTGAGCGCCAGACACCAGCCCGCCTCCTTGAAATTGGCCCCGCGTTTGGCGGGGTTTTTTATTTCGGTGATAAATTCTTGGAGCAACGCTCCAAACCAATCGGCGTGATGCGAGCCGGCCGAAAGTGCGGTGTCGAATTTGATTTCCTCGTGCGCTCCATCATGCGTTGTGAGCAGAAGCCGATCGTCGTCGATCAGGAGGGTCCCCGATTGTCCCTGGATAATCATGTTATTGCGTCGCATTTTGGCCCGCCACGTGAGGTGAATGTAGCCATCGGCTTCCGGAAACTGAATGAGCGCTTGAACGGCTTCCTCGAGACTTTCCGGATCCTCGCGGTCTTTGAGCATCTTCGCCAGAATCTTCTGCGGCTCGGCGTTCACCAGGTTCAGCAGAAGGTAAAACGAATGCCAGCCGTGGTCGACCAAAATGCCGCCGCCGGCGACTGCGGCGTCTTGGCGCCAGTTCTCCGCCTCACCCTGCGCTTCGCTCGTCCCTCTCCCGTCGGGAGAGGGCGGTTGGCCGGGTGAGGCAACCCCTTTGCAGACGTTGTTGCGCAGCGTGAAGATCTCCACATGCCACACGGGGCCAATTCGGCCTTCGCGGATCAGGGAAAACGCCTTCTGAAAAATCGGCGCGAATTTCCAATTGTGTACGGTGAAAACCGTCCGGCCCGACTTCGCGATGGCTTTCGCAAGATCGAGGTAGTCTGACGGTTTAAGTGTGAGTGGTTTCTCGCAGAGCACGTGGCACTTCTGCCCCAGAGCCTTGAGCGCCAGTTCTGTGTGAGAAGAGGGAGGGGTGCAGATGTCGACAAAATCGAGTTTCTCCGTGCGAAACAACTCGTCGATCGAGCCGTAAACCCGTAGACCCGGTTTCAACGCTTTGGCGGCCTCCTGGCGCGCCGGTGAAGGGTCCATTACAGCTACGATCTCTGTCTCGGCGGAGTTCGCGTAGCTTGGCCAGTGACCGAGTTCCGCGATGTTGCCGAAACCGATGAAGGCGCCCTGAAGTTTCGTCATAATTTTTCGAAGTCGGAAACGATGGTCGCGAAGGCCTCGTCCATTTTGGCAACGCCTTCTAGCGCTTCGGCTTCGGAAAGAACGAGCGGCGGATGGATGCGCACGCGCGGCGTGTAACTCATCATGATGAGTCCACGCTTCAGACTCTCAAAGAAAAACTTCTCGCAGAGCGGCTTGGGCAGGAGTTCTTTCGTCTTGCGGTCTTTCACAAGGTCGATGCCAATCAGAAGCCCGCGTCCGCGGACATCCCCGATGAACTCATATTTGTTCTGCAGCGCCTTGAGGCCGTCCAGGAGGATCTTGCCCACGCGCGCGCTGTTCTCCACCAGTTTTTCCTCGAGGATGGTTTGGGCGGTCACAAGGACTGCGGCGCTCGCCAAGGGATTCCCGCCGTAGCTGGACGATGAAGCGCTGGGCTGTGACCAGGGCTTGGCCTGAGCGTGTGCGTCCGAGGTGATGACACCGCTTACCGGGAAACCCGACCCCATTGATTTTCCGACCGTCATAGCGTCCGGAATGACCCGGTCGTGATCGACGCCGAACATATAACCGGTGCGTCCGAAGCCCGTGATCATCTCATCCGAAATGTAGAAGGCGCCTTCCTCCTTGGCGATGTCGCGGATGGCCTGGATGTAGCCGTCCGGAGGCACGATGTTGCCCGCGGTCCCCTGAACCGGCTCGGCGATGACGGCGGCCACGTCTCCTTTGGCTTTTTCACGGATTTTGGTGCGCAACTCTTCCGCACAGGCGATGCCGCAGCTCGGGTATTGGAGCGAAAGGGGGCAACGGTAGCAGTCGGCGTAAGGAACCTGATGGTAGCCCGGCGGGAAAGGCCCCATCTCGGCTTTCCAATCGACTAAAGACAAGGGGAGAACGCCCAACGTCTTGCCGTGGAACCCCCCGGTGAAGCCGAAGATCTGTTTTTTCTTAGTGACCGACTTGGCCAGGCGCAGGGCGGCTTCCACCGCTTCAGCACCGCTTGAGAAAAGCTGGGTGCGCCGCAGCCCCTTGGGTGCGATCTGGGCGACCAGTTTCACCAGGGCCAGACGCGCTCGGCTGGTGTAGCTCCCGACCGTCACTTTGGCGAGCTGCTCCGTGAGCGCCTTCACGTATTTTGGATGGGAGTAACCGAGGCTCGCGACCGAAACGCCGACGTTAAAATCGAGATAGGAATTTCCATCGGCGTCCGACAGGCGGCAGCCTTTCCCTTTTTCGATGGTCAGTTTGGAGAGCAACGCAATCGACTGGTTGCCGGGAGCGATGTATTTCTGCTCTTCCTCGAAGAGGGCGACGGATTTGGGGCCGGGCCAGTTCGTCGCCTCACCCCGTGCTTCGCTCGCCCCTCTCCCGATGGGAGAGGGCGGTCGCCGCGGCGACCCGGGTGAGGCTTTATACGGTCGTCGTTTCTCGGCTGTTTTGGGTGGCACGATAAGCATCCTTTAGAAATTTCGCGATCGCGCTGGCCGCTGCGCCTCGGCACGGAGCAAAAGAGGGCCAGTCGTTTAAATCAATCAGGGTAATCTTACCTTCAGGGGAGATGATCGCATCTCCGCCGTAAATCGAGAGGCCCAGGACTCCCGCGGCATGCTCGGCGATTTTCTGAAGTTCCTTTTCATCAAAGGGGTAACCCTCGGAGTCCTTGGGATAGTGCGGCCAGAACAGACGGCCGCCTTTGACGCCGTAAAACTTTACTTCGTCGCCCTCGCAATGCTTCTGAAGAACCGCTTGCGCGAGGCCCCGTGTCTTGAAGCGCAACAAGCCGGAGTTGAGGTCCGGCCACCTTTCCAAGCGTACAACGTCGCTCGATTGCGTCGCATGGACGTCCGCGCGCTTCAACCACGCATTTCCCGCGTCAAACCAAGACCGGTACTGTTCCAACTCTCTGGGGTGGGCGTCGGTTCGAATAAATTCGCTATGCGGGAAACCCAGCTCTTTTTCGCGCAGGGTCGAGCAAAGGCTGTCCCGGTAGGTCCGGCGCGAGGCCTCAGGATCGTTCAAGATCAAAGCCCCTTTTTTCTTCCATCCGGTGAGCTCGGCGACGGCTTGGGGGCCCTGGCACATGGAAAAGACGAGATCCGCCTCTTTCCAAAGCGATCGCGCATCTTCCAAGCTCACAAGCTTTAGGGGGATGCCCTTGCGCTCCAGCGCCTGGCCCACCAGACGCAGGATTTTGGCGTCATTCGAAAGGTGTCGGCCCGGTGAAAACTCCGGCTCACGGTAAATGCCTAAGAACATTTCGTTTCCTCTAAAAAACGTTCGGCCGCCAAAACGTCTTGCGGCCGGTCTACGTCGACAACGGGGGGCAGCGGCACTCCGTAAAATCGATAGCCATATTTTAGGAGATATCCGAGGTACTGACGCAGGGCGGTGAAATGGGCGGTCAGGGCCTTCTCTTTCTCCTTCAAGATACTCGCGCTGACGCCGTAAAAACCCGCCGTCACGTATTCGCTGTCAAAACCGGTGTTGGTCATCGCGATAATTTCAAAAGCTTTCGGGTTTTCGGGTACCCGTCTCGGCATGATGCCGGTCACTTCCTCGCCGCGCATGGCGACGCGGAGAGGCT
>JBGPLV010000051.1:0-9101 GCA_041486625.1 Elusimicrobiota bacterium | reverse complement strand
GTAATAATCCCGATCCACTGCGGAAGAGCGGGAATCGGGCGCTTGCGTTCAGGGGCAAACAGGCCTTCTTTCTCGAGCTTGGCTTTCAGTTGCTCAAAGGCGAGCTGGAGGCTTCCTTTTCCCTGCGGTTCCATGCCGGTGGCCACCATCTGGAAGCGCCCTTGCGGCGGGTACACGGTGAGCCGGCCGTTTAAGATCACCTGCAGACCGTTTTCGGGTTTAAAGCGCAGCCGCCTCGCGTCATCGCGAAACATCACCGCGCTCAGTTGGGCTCCGGAATCCTTGAGTGAGAAGTAGCAATGTCCCGAGGAATGCAGGTTCAGATTGGAAATTTCCCCCTGTACCCAGAGATCGGGATAGAGCGACTCGAGGTTCGCTTTCGCATCGTAGAGGACCTCGCTGACGGTAAAAATCTTGTTCATCGGTCTTCGGAGAGGGTCGTGGGTAACGGGATGAGTTCGCGGATACGCTGGATCGAGCGGGCTTTCCCGGTGGATTCATCGATATCGATCACGCAGCCGCAGACCATCGCGTCACCCGTGGCGACCGTCAGGGGTTGATGAAGGCCGGTGAGGAAGCGTTTGAGCGCCGCCTGGACGTCCATGCCGATGATGCTGTTGATGGGGCCGCAGGCACCGGCATCCGTAAGAAAAGCGGTTCCCGCGGGGAGAATGCGTTCATCCGCGGTTTGCACATGCGTATGCGAACCGATCACGGCACTGACACGCCCATCCATGTGCCACGCGAGTCCGGCTTTTTCCGATGTAATTTCGGCGTGGACATCCACAAAAACCACCTTGGCCTGCTCTTTTAGCTTGGCGATCTCCTGGTGAGCAATTTTGAAGGGATCATCCGTCAGCGGCATATAAACGCGTCCCATGACCTGAAGGACGCCGACCGGAATGCCGGACCGGCTCTTGAAAACGCCGGAACCATGTCCCGGGACACCCGCGGAGTAGTTCGCCGGCCGCAAAATCCGGGGGTCATCGATGATTGCGCCGATCTCTTTGCGGTCGAAGGTGTGATTGCCCATGGTGAGAACATCCACACCCATCTGCCACATCTCCTCAGCAATCTTGGGGGACAGACCCTTGCCGTGAGCCGCGTTTTCCGCGTTCACAATGATGAGATCCGGTTGGTGGGTCTCCTTGGCCCGCGGGAGAACCGTGTAAAGCCCTTCGCGGCCCACGCGCCCGATGACATCACCAAAGAAAAGGATTTTCACGAGACGGGTGAAGCAACCATAATTTCCTTGTCCGTCGCGATGGCGTGAAGGCGCGCATCGAAGCTTTCAAGTGGCAGCGGCGCGGTCGAAATCTGAGCGGAATACGCGAGTCCCAAGTGGTAAGCTTTCGGCATCTTGGGAAGGAGACGATCGAAATAACCACCTCCAAAACCAATGCGACCGCCCTGCCGGTCAAAAACGATTCCCGGGATAAGTGCCAATTCAATTTTTTGCGGATCGACGGGGCGGCGAAACTCGGGCTGAATTTGGAGCACACCGCGATGGTTGGCGCCTAGTTCGCCAAACCGCTGAAGTTCGGAGAGAGGTGTATCATGGCTGGCCGGATCATGGACCGGAACGATGACCCGTTTCTTAAAGCGGAGCGCCTCCTGGACGAGCGCGTGAGTTTCCACTTCCGACCCGAATGAAACGTAACACAGAATGACGAGCGCATCCTTCCAGGCCCGATATTGAAAAATCCGTTGGCGGATCAGTGAGCTGTGGCGCGCCCGTTCCAGGGGATCCATCGCGTCGCGCTTGGCTAAGAATTCTTTTCGGAGGTCGGCTTTGGTTGGCTGTGCCATAGATCGAGACGTTTTCTAATTTCGGCCTCGTAGCCGAGATCGGTCGGTTCGTAAAGCTTGACGGGATCGGGCCAGTAGATTTGCGGCACGTAGTGGCCGGGGAAATCGTGGGGATAGAGATACTCCGCCACACGACGGGCGGAGAGCGCCTGCTGTGTGGCGCTCCCTTCGCCATGCCCCAGGTGCTGGCGGTCTTGATTGGCGTCCTTCAAGTGATTCGGAACCTCACGCATTTTGCCGCTTTCCACTTCGGCCATCGCTTTTTCGACCGCGAGATACGCTGCGTTCGATTTCGGCGCGCTCGCGATGTAGGTCACGGCCTGAGCCAAGGGGATGCGTCCTTCGGGCATGCCGACGAATTCCACCGCGGCGAGCGCGGCATGCGCGACCAAGAGCGCCCTGGGGTCGGCGTTGCCGACGTCTTCGGAGGCGGAGATGATCAGCCGCCGCGCGATGAAGCGCGGGTCATCGCCTGCTTTGAGCATCCGGGACATCCAGTAAAGCGCAGCGTCCGGATCTCCTCCGCGCAGCGATTTAATAAAGGCGGATGCGATGTCGTAATGCTGATCTCCGGATTTGTCGTATGTGAGAGACCGCTTTTGAACGCATTCTTCGGCGACGGAAAGCGTGATGTGAATCTGGCCGTTGGCCTCGGGCTTAGTGGTGAGCGCGGCCAGTTCCAAGGCGTTCAAGAGACGCCGGGCGTCACCGTTGGACTGAGCGATGAGATGGGACTTGGCTTCCGGATCGATCCGAATATTTTTTCCTCCCAGGCCGCGCTCCTTATCCTGAAGAGTATTCTTCAAAACTTTCTCCAACGCCTCTTCAGAAAGGGGTTTGAATTCGAAGACTTGGGCGCGCGAGGTGAGCGCGGTGTTGACGTAGAAAAACGGATTTTCCGTGGTGAGGCCGATCAGCGTGAAGAGTCCGCGTTCCACGTCCGGCAGAAGCGCGTCCTGCTGCGAACGGTTGAAGCGGTGAATTTCGTCCAGAATCAAGAGCGTCTTTTGGCGGCCCATGGAGCGGCGGTCTTTGGCCCGGTCGATCATCGCGCGAACGTCCGCGACGCCTGCGGTGACGGCGTTCATCTCCTCGACGGCCGCTTGCGTTTTCTTCGCGATGAGCCTGGCCAGTGCTGACTTCCCGCAGCCCGGCGGGCCGAAGAAGATCGCGGAGCTCAGGCGATCAGCCTCCACCGCGCGCCGTAGGAGTCTCCCCTCGCCCAGGAGATGATCCTGCCCGGCCCATTCATCGAGCGAGCGCGGTGTCATCCGCAGCGCCAGCGGAGCGTCCGATGCTTGGCTGGCCGCGGGCGCGCTGAAAAGAGTCAAGGTTTGTGTGGATTGTTTTCGGGTCATAAAAATCCCCGTGGTGCCGTGTGCCCCGATCGATTTGAAGCTCTAGTTTCAGGTGGGTCTGTCCCAACAACCGCCAAAGGCTGTTGTCGGGGTGAAGTCCCTTGACTAAGCTTGTAGGCTCAAACCAAACCGGCTCATCACCAACATCACAGGGAATCGGTTCTTATTATACGCCTTAGGGGCCGGTTTGCAAGGCGTGGTCGAGGATCCGGATCCACTCATCCGTCTTGCTTTCAAAGGTTTTGGTAGAGGAACCCTTGGCTTCTTGGAGCCGGAAGAGTTCATCGGTGATGTTCATGGCGGCCATGACCGCGAGCTTATAGGAATCGATGATCTTGGAGTCCTGCTTCATCTCGCGCATCTTCTCTTCCACAAATTGAGCGAGGCGGTTCACGTAAAGCTCGTCACCGGAGTTGGCTTCCACGGGGTATTCGTGACCCATGATCTGGACATACATGACGTTTTTCATGAAGACCTCAGAGCGGTCAGACTGCTGAGCGCGCGCTCCACGCGGTGGGTGACTTGGTCGTGCTTCTTGCGGAGCTGTTCATAGTCCGCCAAAATTCGCTGGGCCTTGTGATTTTCGCTGGTGAGCATCGTGACGTGGGATTTGAGGGAGTCGCATTCGGTCTTAAGCTGCTGATTTTCGCGCCGCAGAGAGCCGATGGCTTCTGCCGCTTTCCGAATTTTTGCTTCAAGCTCATCCGTTTTAGGCACGAATTGATCATACTACTTGAGAAAATGCTTTTCAACGCGCGCACCTAGAATTCCTCAAGGTCAGGGATTCTTTGAAAAGGGATACGCGTGGGGGCGGTTTCTCTGTATTGGTAAAGCCCTCCCACGGATACCGTTTCTTTTCCGAATTTAGCATTTAGGCGGTCCATGGCTTCTCCGAGGTTTTCCCGGTTGGGGTTGACGAGAAGAGAAAGTTGGTGTCGGTTTTTTGGAATAAGGTCAAAAAACGTGACCCCCACGCGAAACGGAATCCCTCTGGGGTGGCCTGACCAAAGCGATTTAAGAGCGGAAAGAAGCATGAGCGTATCCTGGGTTTCTTCTACTTTGATGTCTTTTTCCCAATAGAGGTCCCCCGTGAAACGGATGTGCAATGCCAGCCGGCGGGCGTAGGATCCTTCCTTGCGGAGCCGTGTTGCGGCTTTCACGAGTAGCTTCTTAGTGACCATCCAGGCTCCCTCCGAGTTGCGGAATTCGGGCTCCAGCACGTGCTGATGCCCCAGACTCCGGTGGGTGGTTTCCCGAAGCTCCACCTCCTCCCCCCGCAGCCACTGGTAAAACCGTTCCCCCACCACGCCGCCCCAAAGCCGTCCCATCTCCGGACGCGAGAGTTCCAGCAGTTCCTGAACCGTCATGATCCCGTGTTCCAGAAGCCTCCGCGCCATGCGGGGCCCGATCCCGGGAAAATCCTGGAGCTTGAGTGGATACAGCGCGTACGGAAGATCTTCGCGGCGGATAATAGTAAGACCATTTGGTTTGTTCATCTCCGAGGCCACTTTGGCCAGGAAGCGGTTAAGAGCTAACCCAATGGAACATGTTAAATAATCTCCCAGACGTTGCCGGAGGGTGGTTTTTATTTTTTCCGCCAGTTTAAGGGCGTTGGGAAGCTCACGCTGGGAGCCGGTGAGCTCGCTGATCATCTCGTCAATGGACAGAACGGCATCAATGGGCAGGCAGGTATCGACCGCTTCGACGATGGTTTTGTGGTAAAGAGTGTACAGGTCATGGCGGGCTTGGACGAAAATAATCCCGGGACATATCACACGGGCATCCGCCACAAGCGTTCCCGTTTTAACGCCGTACCTCTTGGCCTGATAGCTGGCCGCCAGGCAGCAGGTGGTCTCGGCCATCATGGGGACTACCCCTATCGGTTTCCCTCGCAGATCGGGTCGCGCCTGCTGTTCGCAGGAGGCGAAGTAACTATCAAAATCGAGAAACAACCAGTGAAGCATACATACGTATGATAGTAAATGGGAAGAGCCGTTTTCCTAAATCACAACGGCCCGTTTATTGACTGCGTACGTCGGGGCGGGACCAGAGGCGTTTGAACTCCGCTTGAAACTTAGGGGCTTGGTCATCCAGGACGACGAAATTCTCATCGTTCTTCTGGGTGGCGTTAGCGGTCCAGTTGAAACTGCCGGTGAGCACGTACTCGCCATCGATGATCAGGAATTTATCATGGAGGATGCCACCTTCACTGCCGCGCTGAATATGCACCGGGATGCCCGCCTTCAGCAGTTCTTCCGTGACATCGTGACGACCCGCCGCCTGGGTCTTGTCATGCACAAGGCGCACCCGAACCCCGCGCGTATGAGCGCGGATCAAGGCTTGCGCAATCGCTTCGTCTGTTAACCCGTAGATCGCTCCATCCAGAGTCTTTTCGGCGGCATCGATCCAGGACACCATCACTTGGTCGCAATGTCCTAGAGGGCTGAAACAGGTGTCGAGCGTTTTGGCCGATAGGGGAATCGCCGCCAGCATTCCGCAAGCGACAAGTGTCCATCCCGCACGTTTCAACCGCGTTGAGGTTCGTTGGTCCATCGCCTGTACCCAAGAATGGCAAGGTAGGTCAATCCCATAAGGCTGTAGTTGGCCAGCATGAAGGTTTTGTTTCCCCAAGAATGGCCGTTGTAGAACGGCGTGTGGAAAGGCCAGAGGTAGGGGGTTGGGAAGAATCGGGTCGAGTGCGTCGGGATGTCGCAGAGAATGTGCAGGCCCCAGGCGCCGAAAGGCCAGAGCGTGCGAGTGGGAGAGCGGGAGACCAGACGAATGATGATGAAAATGACAGCCCAGATGACAAGGCTGTGGGTTACGTTATAGGCGTGGTAAACGTACTCCGGAATTATTCGGTGGTCCGGTGGGCCGAACTTATGGTTGGCCCAGCGCTCCCCGATGTCGCCGATGTGGGTGAGGAAGAAGGGACCGAAAGATAAGAGGTCTGGGGCCATGCCCAACCAAAACGCCCATTTCCAGGGGCTGTCCCTCCTTTGACCGAAGACCGCCCCGCCCCACAATCCGTGCGCTAAAGTGTCCATCACCCCCCGCCGGTGCGGCGCGGCGCGTTGAACTTGGGGATTGCCAGAGTGTTGTGTTTGTGGCCGCTCACTTGTGGCTGTTGGGCGGGTTTATGAGAGGTGTTCGGCTGTTGCTGCGCAGAGTCGGCGCTTTTCTTTTCTTCTTCCGCTTTCTTCGACGCCGCCTTTTCCCCTTCCTGCCACTGCTTTTCAAGAATCGTGTGCTTGGCCGCCGCGTCTTTATCTTCGTGGCATTTCTTGTATTTCTTCCCGGAGCCGCAGTGGCAGGGGTCATTTCTGCCCGGCAATTGGGCGGGCGGAACGTAGTCGTGTGATTTCTTTCCGAACATCCGAACCTCCTAGAGATTAATCTTCCGAATTTTGACCCCGGCCTCTTTGAGCAGCGCCTGCGCGGGCCCGGCCAGCGGATAATCCTGATTATAAACCACCTCGACGACCCCAGCGTTGATAATCATCTTCGTGCAGAGCAGGCAGGGAGAAAACGTGGTATAGAGCGTGGATCCTTTGATGGAGATGCCGTGGTAGGCGGCCTGGACGATGGCGTTTTCCTCTCCGTGCGAGCAGTAGCAATCCCCTAAATTCTGGCCGGAGGGGCCAATGGTGTTGCAGCGAGGACATCCCCCTTCAAAGCAGTTCCGCGTGTTCCGCGGGGTCCCGTTGTAGCCGGTGGAGATAATGCGGCCGTCTTTGACGATGAGCGCGGCCACCTTGCGTTTCAGGCAGTTGCCGCGGCTCGCGACATTTCGCGCGATGTGCATGAAATAACTGTCCCAAGAAGGGCGCTTCACGTTCTTCAGTACGGTTTTAAGGCGCCGGGTCAGTTCTTTATGCAATTGTTCAAGAGATCCATCGTTCGGGATCTTCATGTCGGCTGTTTTCACGCAGGCATCAATCGCTTGCTTATTCGGGTCCACATTGTGGGCCTCGCGCTTTTCCACGGCGATGAAGTGCTTCAGGGTCTGCGGGTCGTTTTCGCGCGCGCGTGCCTGGATGCGCTTCAAGCGGGTCTCGGGTTTGGCCGTTACGGCCCAAAGGACAAAGTCGGGTCGTTGGCGGAAGGCTTCCACCTCCGCGGGGTTCCGGAAGGAATCCACGATATCGTTTTGGCTTTCGGCGAGTTTCATCAAGATGCGCTCGGCCAAAACCGCAGGACCGTACTTCTCGCGCAGCTCGTTGCCCACGCGCGTGAGATGATCGCGCGTCGGGGTCATGTGCCGGCGTTTCAGTTCGTTCCGCAGGACATCCGACAAGGAATGGTAATGAAAGCCGCGGCTTTGAAGGAACTTCGCCACTTCCCCTTTTCCCGATGCATTTTTGCCAGTAAGTCCGATAATCATAGCCTTAGTTTTGTATCACATTTCTTTTCCAACTCAGAAATAATCTTTTGGATGGTCTTTTGCACGTCCCCATCGTTTAAAGTCTTCTCTCTATTCCGAAAAACCAAAGAAACAGTTAGTGATTTGTATTTCGTGTCAATTTTCTCGCCCTGGTAAAGATCGATCAAGGAAACCGATTCGAGGTCTCTTCCGGCCGCCGCACGCAAGGTCTTGGCAATCTTCTCATAGGGAGTCGCGTGCGGCGCTACCATGGAAAGGTCGCGATGGACCGGCGGAAAAACACTCATCGGCACATAGGCCATCTGCGCGGGAGCGGCCTCCAGAAGCGCCTGTGTGTCGAATTCCGCGGCGATGAGGGGCTCGGGGGTGTCCAACTCCTGAATCAAATCGGGATGAATCTCCCCCGCCCAGCCAAGCACCGTCGACCCGGAGAGGATCGCCGAACACCGTTTGGGGTGGAACGCGGTGGCCCGGAACGGCATGAACTGGTAATTCGAAATATGCAGCGCCGCAAAAAGCGCGTCCACGGTCCCCGACACATCGTAATAATCGGCTTTCTTTTTCTTCTGCCGCCAGTGCGCCGCCCGAATGTCGCCCGCGAGTAGCAATGCCAGCCGCCGTCCCTCATGCCGGCCCTCCTGGTTCTGGAAGAAAATCCGCCCCACTTCGAAGAATTGAACACTCGGGTTCTGGCGATGGAAATTGAGGAGCGCGCTCTGGAGAAGCGCGGGGAGAAGACTCGTGCGCAAGACCGCTTGTTCCTGGGAAAGAGGATTGGCGACCGGGATGGGGTTTGAGTCCTGTTTCTGGCCGAGCGCCGGAGTAAAGGGAGCGGCCTGCTTCGTGTTCAGGAAGCTCGTGTTGCAGGCTTCGGAGTATCCGAGTCCAGCTAAAAGAGCGGCGACCTTGCGTTCGAAATGCCAAAGCCGGTCATCCGGCACGGTGGTGAGGCGAATGGCGGGGTTGCGCGTCGAGATCTGGTCGTAGCCATAAAGCCGGGCAATTTCTTCCAGAAGATCGGCTTCCATGGTGAGATCCAACCTCCAGGACGGTACGGTGACGAACAACTGCCCGGTGCCCATGCCGATCTCGCAGCCCAGTTTTCGCAGAAGGTCGGCCGCTACCGACTCCTTGATGTCTAAGCCCAAAAACTGTTTGATGCGCTCGGTGCGAAGTTTGATGGAGACGGGCTGAGGAGGTGCCGCGGAGGCTTCGATCAGTTTGTACGCGACTCCTCCGGCTAGCTCCTGGATCAACTGGGCGGCCCGCCGCGAGGCGAACGGCACCATTTCAAGGTCGCTTCCGCGCTCAAAGCGGTAGGAGCTCTCCGTTTTGATCCCCAGTTTTTTCGACGTCTGTCGGATCGGCGTCGGCGTGAAGGCGGCGCTTTCTAAAATAATTTCCGTTGTTTGCGGCGTGATGGCGAAATCCTGCCCCCCGATGATGCCGGCGAGCGCCGCGGGTTGGGTTTCATCCGCGACCACGAGCATCCCCTCTTCCAGGGTCGCCGTTTTCTCTTCGAGCGTCCGCAAGGTTTCGCCGGCCCGCGC
>JBGPLV010000050.1:0-9276 GCA_041486625.1 Elusimicrobiota bacterium | reverse complement strand
GCCGCGCAGTGGTATCAAAAAGCCGCCGGTCAAGGCAATGCCGATGCTCAATTGAAAGTAGGAGTCATGTATTACCTTGGCCAGGGAGTCCCCAAGGACCCCGCCCAAACCGCCCACTGGTACAACCTGGCTGCCGCGCAGGGAAATCTGGACGCGCAGTACCGTTTGGGCGTGATGAATGAAACCGGCGTCGGTGTCACGACGGATGTCGTCAAAGCTGCCCAGTGGTACCAAAAGGCCGCTGATCGAGGGCACCCGCCTTCCGCCCTAAGCCTTGGGCAGTTGTATGCTCGGGGTGAAGGCGTGAAAAAAAGCAATCGTCATGCTCTTCATTGGATCCGCGTCGCCGCTGAAGCAGGCAATAAAAACGGCATGGTGCTCCTCGGCCAAAGCTATGAAAACGGCTGGCTGGGCCTAGCCCCCAACCCTACCGAAGCCCGCAAGTGGTATTCCAAAGCCAAACACGCCAAAGAATAAACGGAAACCACCATTAATTAACATCTAATGTAAATTCATACCTATTTATAGGTCTGAAATATGATTTGTAATCCTCAATTTAATTTTACTTTACATTTCTTAACGTTAGGGCTATGCATGATCTGTAACATGAAATTAACCCAATCGACATTCCCTTGTAACAGTAACCTGCCAGACTTGGCCTATGAGAATTAAGAGTTTCCTTATTTCCATATGCCTTTTGCCATTTGGCATGCCAGCTCATGCTTCGGCGGGGACCGAAGGCGCTTCGTTCTTAGATATCCCCGTTGGAGCGGGTCCCGCCGCACTCGGATCCGCCTATACGGCTTTGGCCACGAATGCCTACGCGCCTGTTTGGAACCCAGCCGGTTTGGGGATGCTTACCGGCAATGAGGTTGCGGCCCAACACCTTTCCTATTTAGAGTCCATGCACTACGAGTTCTTGAGCTTTGTGCATCCCTTTGATAAGAGCCATGGCTCCGATGTTCATCGGGGTATCGGGTTTTCGGCCCAGTACCTGGGATCAGGCGATATCACCGGTACAGATGACACCGGGGCGCCCACCGGCAACTTTTCGAGCTATTTTGCGGCGTACAATCTTTCTTATGGGCAAACTTTAACGGACAAGCTCGCCCTAGGAGTCACCGGCAAGATGATCCGTGCTAAGATCGACGATGTTTCGGCAAGCGCTTACGCGGCCGATTTGGCGGGCCTCTACAAGATGAGCGAGAAAGTGCAGTTTGGCGCTTCCGTGGTCAATATAGGAAGCAAGCTCAAATTCCTCAGCGAGGGCGACGATCTTCCGATGGCCTTTAAGGCGGGCGCCGCTATCCGGCCGAATTCGCATTATCTTCTGAGCGCCGAAGGCGTCTACAGCAAGAGCGGTCTAGCCAGTTTCCACACGGGCGGCGAGTGGCGGCCTCTGGAGGCGGTGGGTCTGCGGGTCGGTTATAAGACGGACACTTTGAAAGGTTTAAGCCCATTGGCTGGGCTCACGGCGGGGCTCGGACTTCACGTCTGGGGCCAGGAGTTCGCCTACGCGTGGGCGCCTTATGGGGACCTGGGCGACGCCCAGTATTTCTCACTCCTCATCCGCTTCGGGGCGGAAGAAGAGCAAAAGCGCAACCTCATTCAATATCAAAACATCAAACAGCACCGCACCGTCAAGCACGGCACCAACGGCGACCGAAAAGATGACTTGGAGCCCGAATACCAACAGCTGATGCAGCTGCTCTCAGAAGATGACGCGCATATGGCGCGCAGGGACGGGTCCCGATCGTCGGAGGGTCAATAAAATGAACATCCTGCGCGTCTTTTTGGTCTTTGGTTTTTGGTCTTTGGTTTGGCCGCTATCGGGGCATGCCGCCGGCGTGGTTTCCGCATCGCTCGCCGGTGCAAAGGCTTATCCGAACCCGTGGCGCTCCGACAAGCACGCCAACACCCCCGTCAAGTTTGATACCATGCCGGCGGCGTCCACCATCAAAATCTTCACCGTTTCCGGCCGCGAAGTGAAGTCGCTCTCCGCAGACTCGAACGGAACAGCCAATTGGGACCGCACCAATGACAGCGGCGATCTGGTGGCTTCCGGCGTTTACATCTACCTCATCATCGACCCTCAAGGCAACGAAACCTCAGGAAAACTCGCTATCATTAAGTAGTGAGTTCCGCTCCACAATCCGCCGTTCATCTCTTCATCCAAGGTCGCGTCCAAGGCATTGGATTTCGCTTTTTTGCTCAGGATGCGGCTGTGGCGCTGGGGTTGGCCGGCTGGGTGCGCAACCTGCCGGACGGCGCTGTGGAAGCTTACGCGGAAGGCCCGAGGGCAGATCTCGAATCCTGGGTATCCAAACTTCGCCAGGGCCCGCCGCTCTCCCGAATCGAAGCTGTTAAAGCAACCTGGCAAACTCCCCAAGGATCTTCCTCGACGTTCTCCATTCGATAAACGTCAATTATTTGATTTGGCCGAAGGAGAGGACTTGCGTGGGGCACATCTGGACGCAGGCGGAGCAGCGGACGCATTGAGGGTCGTTCATCGGCAGGCCCTTGTTGGCGAAGTTCATGATGTCGATGCCCTGATGGCAGACGGACGTGCAGACGTTGCAGGAAATGCACTTCTTTTTCTCGGCGAAGATCCGGAAGCGGCTAAAGCGCGCATAGATATGCATGAGGGCCGCTAAGGGACAGAAAAACCGGCACCACACCCGCCCGCTCAGCCAGAAATAGACCCCGACCCCGATGATCCCGCCCAGCCCCACATCCACGGTCCATTTATACGTGTTCTCGATCGTAGGAAAGAACCGGTCGGGCCATGATCCGGGCCAAATCCAACCGGTCACACGAACGATGAGTATCAGAAAGGCGATCCCAAGGATGACTTGTCCCGCCATGTTGAGCCGGTTCCATTTCGGCCCATGCGGCATTTTGGTTCGCTGCGTGTCGCCCAGAGTTTCGGCCAGCGCTCCGCAGGAACAGATCCATCCGCAGTAGGCTCCCTTTCCCCAGCGATAAATAAGGAGAGGAATGATCACAAACGTCTGAACGAAACTGATGACCAGCCACCAGAAAAGCGGCTTATGCGTGAAAACGTTATAGATCATAAGCGGCCAGGCCAGGATAAACCCGTAGGCGCGCCAGTATTCGCGGCCATGACCATAATTCACGATTGGAAATAGAGCATCAGCGAGTTTCACGGAGAGCAGGTGGTGATATCCCATCCAGGGCAGGATAATCTCAGGCAAGAGGAAGAGAGGCACCACTTGAAAAGTCATCAAGGTCAGAGTCTGGAGCTTCACATATGGCGTTTTTCTTCGGCGCATACGCTTGGTTCCAAAGATAACCACAATCGTGCTGTAGGCGAGCGTGTACCAGAAGGACGGGCTTGACGCAGAAACGGCGATAATCTGGAATAAACTCGCCTCACCCGGCCTGGGGCCGCCCTCTCCCATCGGGAGGGGGTTGGGGTGAGGCATCAGATTTGTCGGAAACCAGTGCCGCTGGTAAAAAAGATCACTCAGCCAACCGCCCGATTTCCAACTATAAAGAAAATAACAGAACAGGAGAAAACTCACGCAGGCCGCGACGCGCCTCTTGGTCCATTCATTGGCGATTTGAATTCCGGAGCGCCGGAAAAAATTGAGGGGGGCGTCGCGGCCGATCATCGTGAAAACGACGTCGTTCTCCACTTTTTCGTCATCCCCCGCGGTCTCTGGCGGGGGATCCAATGAGCCTGTCTGGATCCTCGGCCTACTACCGCCGAGGATGACGAAGGTCGGGGCGATTTCCTTCACCACCGACCCCATCAACAGCTGCAGGCTCCCCTTCTTTCGCTCCATAAACTCATTGACCGCCGTGCTGACACGTTCGGAAACCGGATTCTCGACCTTGACGGGGGCCATGGGATTTTCGGCCAGCCGTTTGACCTGTTCGATATTTTCGGGCTTGGCGCGAGAAAAGTCTTTCTGGCGATAGCTTAAAGTGACCTCCGCGCCCGCGTAGGCGAGCGCGATCGCCGTCTCGAGCGCCGAGTCCCCGCCTCCCACCACAAGCACCTTTTTCGCTGCAAAGTCCTTGGGGTCATGCAGACGGTTATAAACCTTGTCGAGCTCTTCGCCTGGAACATTCAATTTTCGGAAGTTGCCGCTGCGGCCAATTGCGATGATGACACGCCGGGCAATGAGGCTCGGCTTGTCTTTGAGAAGGACTTCTAGGACGTCGCCGCGCCTTCGGATTTTTTCCACGAACGCCGGCGTCACGGAAATGTCCCGTGTCTGGGCGCGGAGTTCATCCACCAAGGCCTCTTTGATATCGGCCGTCACCTGGAGATCACCCTCCGGGGTCATTTCTTTGGGGTAGGTATAGATCGGTTTCTGCTTGGGGAAATTGATGAGGGTCGAAAACGCCTCGCTCGCTTCCAGAACTTGAAAAGAAAGCCCTTTGTCCTTTGCTTCCCGGGCCGCCGCCATGCCGGAGACGCCTGCGCCGACAATCACAACGTCAAGCACCGAGGTATGAGCACTGAGCACGGAGTCTGGACGCGATGCTCGGTGCTCGGTGCTCGGTGCTCGTTCGGCCGCGATACGTCTGGCGGCCCGTGTTCCCGAATCGACAGAAAACTTCAGGAGCGGAATCCCCTTGAGATCACCTGTGATATAGACGCCTGGGATGTTCGTCCGGCCGTCCACGTCAATTTCGGGGAGCGGCTCCACATGCCCGGCCGGCCATTGGGTGTGCAGCCAGTGCGTATACCGTGCAAGCCAATTCATGGCAGGTTGTCCAAGTTGGAGGGGGACGTGTTTTTCTGGTCGTTGATCGTCCAATCGTAGGCATATTCCGCTTTTTTCAGATCAGTGGCCAAAAGGCGCTTGATATCCTCTGCGTCGCCGCGCTTCTCGGGACTGATCAGACCGCTTAAATATCGCGCGACGCCTCCTGAGTCCGCGAAATCCTTTGCGTACCACTTCAGGAGGCTAGAGAGTTTCAGCTTTCCATCGACAATATCCACGTGCTTAGACGAGTTGGCAAAGTGGCTGGCGTTGTCGTAGAGCGTGTCGTCCACATTCTCAGCGGTGTACGCGAAGTTGCGCAGCCGGGCGCAATCAACGGCGCCGCAGACGAGCGCAAAATGGATGCGCGGATCCCGCTTTGCTAGCGTCAAACCGCGTATGGGGCCCTTCTTGTTGTCCGGGTTCGTGGTGCCGCGCAGAATGCGGTGTTCGATGTCGTTTAGGGAGAGCATCACGCCCGCCACCTTGAAGGGACGGTTGAACATTTCAAAATCCTGGCTGATTTTCTTCAGGTAGGTCTTGTGCGCGATCAGATCAATGACCCGCGCGTTGTAAACATTGATCCAGAAGGCCAGGCGTTCGGCGTAGGGCCAGCCGTTCAAGTCGGCATCTGCCGTGCGCTCAAAGTAACTCTCCAAAGCGGTAAGGCTGTTTCTGCGGATCGAGTCATAGTCGACCAAACCCTCCTCATCCACGTACCGGTGCAGGATCTCATCGAAGTTGGAATGGTCGAAGAGAGCGGCTCGGGCGGAAGAAGCCAGGACCAGAAGGCAACCCAGGCCCAGTGCAGATATTTTTTGCCGTCCCATTCCCTTAGTGTAATATATCTCCGATTCCTCCGCGCCCGCCGCAAAGCCCCCCGAACTCGCCGTCCGTTAGCCGTCATCTCCCGCGGTCGCTGGCGGGGGATCCATCATTACACCGCTCGGTGTCCCGCCCCCGCGCTCGCTCGTTCGCAGGGGAGTGCGCTTCGGCCAGAGGCCTTTGTCGAGTCTCCAAAACAGCGGTCGTCTCGCCAAGACAAGGCTTCCGTCCTTGCTCCAACCTGCTTTCTCGCTGTGCGCAAAGGCGGCACACCTCGCTGCACCTACAAAAATGATGCAAAATAACTCCACTTTGGTGCCTAGCCTCGATTCTTGTTTTCACATTTTGCGAGTAAAATTAGCACCATAGTTTATGAAGCGGTTCTTCTTATGGTGGACAACAATTTGCGCTCTGGGTATTGTGGCCGCCTGGGTCATTTACTCGGCGACTGATTATGTTGGTACGCCCCCATTTTTTCCCACTGTCTCGCTCAGCTTCGTTGGGGTATGGTTTGTGGTTGCTGCGTTGATCGGTATTATTGCGACGATCCGAACATTTAAACGATAGAGGCCATCGGGGTTCGGCCGCATCCTCACTAGATAAATGAAAAGCCCCGATCTCTCGGGGCTTTTCTGAGGCAGACTAAGCAGCACTCTGTCGCTTTTAAGTATACGGCGGAGTCATTGAGAAATCAATATCAAGAGGGCACCCCGAGTAAACGCCCAGGGGACGTTGTTGACTTATTGAGTTGTTTACGGCCGAGGGGACGGGCGGCCTCGGGGACGCAGCTGACTTCCTAATGCCTATAGACCTGGTCTAATGGAGCATTGACTGCTCGCACCAGGACGATCGAGGCCATCCCTGGAGTTCGTATTGACAGATTTCTAACGAACGGAGAACGATCGGGGTTTGGCCCTGCGCCGAAACGTAGGCCACCGTTAGAGTTAGTCGGCGGGTATGCCCGCCGCTCAAAAAAGGGTAGAATTCGGCCCAAGGAGAGTGCAGCGCGATGGCCCGGATTTTGGTGGTGGATGACGATCAGAGCATTATGGAGATCGTCCGGTATGTGGCGACCAAAGCCGGACACGAAATCATGGAGGCCGTCAACGGCCGCGAAGGTCTTGCGCGGGCGAAGACGGACCATCCTGACCTGATCATCCTGGACGTCATGATGCCCGAAATGGATGGCTACACACTCCATAATCACCTCCTGGCAGACGAAGCCACCAAACGGATCCCCATCATCGTCCTCACCGCCAAAGGGCAGATGCGCGATTCATTTATCGGCTCTCCCAACATCAAGTTCTATATGGATAAGCCGTTCGAGCCGGAAGATTTGCAGGACAAGATCCGCATCGCTCTGCAAGGCAAGCGATAATACACATCAAGGGGGTACGCGTATGAATATGTTACGGTTCTTCGCCACAATGGTGTTCGCCATGGGGATGGGGGTCGCCACCGCGCTGGCGGCGGGCTTAGATAACAGCGCCTGGCACATGAAAGAGAAAACAAAAACGGACAGCCTCGTCTTTGTGAATGGTCAACTGACATCTGCGGAATGCATTCCGTATGGCTTCGTTACGGGGCCCTACTCCGCAACGACGGAAGGGAACACCATTCGCTGGACGGCCGTTCAAACTAACGCCGATGGAGAAAAGATGACCTGGAAGGGCGAGGCCACAGGGAAAACCATGAAGGGCAGCTATACCTATACCGATAAGGCGGGCAAAGCCTCCACTACAGAATGGACCGCAGAGAAAGCCGAACGTAAGTAGTTCCGTCATCTCCATGGCGCTTGGGGAAGCTTTAGCAATGACGACCCTTCTCCTCACCAGTCCGGCGTTCAAGAACGGCGAAACGATTCCGGCGGAGTATACCTGCGATGGAAAGGATATCTCCCCGTCCCTGCAATGGTCGGATGCGCCCGCCGGCACAAAATCCTTCGCGGTTATTTCGGATGATCCTGACGCGCCGGGCGGGACCTGGGTCCACTGGGTGATCTACAACATTCCGGCGGGCGTTCGGGAGCTCAAAAAGGGTTTTCCTGCGGATAAGAAACTACCTGATGGCACTTTGCAGGGAACGAATGACTTTCAAAACATCGGTTACGGCGGTCCTTGTCCGCCTTCGGGCACACATCGCTATTACTTCAAGCTGTACGTGCTCGATTCCGTCCTTGCGCTCGCACCAGGCGCTACTAAGAATCAACTGGAACAAGCGATGAAAGATCACATCCTCGCAGAAGCCCAACTGATGGGCCTCTACCGCCGAGCCCGCTAGACCGGTTTACTCGTTATCGAATATTTTTTTCAATCCGCCGGTCAGGAACCAGCCACATAAGCGCGACGCCGCAGTAGAGGGCGAATGCCATCCAAGAGTTCATGAAAGCGACGGCAATCGCCGTCGCGTAAATGACGACCGAGATTTTTCCTTTGAAGTCGTTTCCGACCGCTACCCCGAGCGTCGAAGCCTTACCGTGATGCCGGATGAGTGCGTGCATCAGGATGTAGTAGGCGATGGCCGCCATGAAGAGCACCACGCCATACATGGCGACGGGAGTGGCCGCAAAATTATTTTCACCGGTCCAACGTGTCACGAAGGGCACCAGTGAAAGCCAAAAGAGCAGATGCAGATTGGCCCAAAGGATAGGGCCGTTGATGCGCTCAGCCGCATGAAGCATGTGGTGATGGTTGTTCCAGTAAATGCCAATATAGATGAAGCTGAGCACATAGCAAAAGAAATCAGGGACAAGCGGTCGCAGCGCGTCAAGCGCCGTCCCGTGCGGGACCTTAAGCTCCAGCACCATGATGGTGATGATAATGGCAATCACACCGTCACTAAAAGCTTCCAACCGACCTTTGCCCATCAGATCCCCCCTGACTATTTCATGATAATACATTGGGATGAAATTCCGGTAAAATGGGTCCTGGCCTGTCGCGCACATAAGGTCAAGGAGGACCTATGATCAAATTCAGAGAAATGATTTTGCCCTACATTGAGAAGCTAAACTGGCTACCGGGGCTCTTGGCCCGGATCAGTATTGGAGTGATTTTCGTCCAATCGGGATGGGGAAAACTGCATCACTTAGACAAGGTGATCCAATTCTTCACCTCTCTGGGTATTCCAGCGCCTCAGCTGCAGGCGCCGTTTGTGGCGGGCGTGGAGTTGGTGGGGGGAGTTTTGGTGTTGCTGGGACTCTTGACGCGGATGGCATCCGTTCCACTTATCGGGACGATGGGGGTCGCGATCCTTACCGCCAAGCGTGGCGATATCCATGAGTTAGGCGACTTGCTCTTCATGCCTGAATTTCTGTTTATCGTTCTGCTTCTTTGGCTGATCGTCAAAGGGGCCGGCGCGGTGTCGGCGGATCGGATACTCGCCAAACGCTGCCAGGAAAACTAAAGACCGACTTTAACGTCGAGATGGTAGGAATCGGAACCAAGGAAAAAGAACATAAAGGAGTCAAAATGACCAGAAAACAACTACAGACACTCATCTCCGCAGGGATGTTCTCCGCTGCGCTTCTCGCCGGAACGGCGTACGCAGACGAGGCACAAAACGCGGGAAGCACTTCGGCGCCAGCGGCCACCTCCACGGTGAAGCCGAAGCACCGCAAGCATAAGAAGTCCATGACCAAGAACATGGCCAAGCATGGTTGTGCCGGCCAAAATGATTGCAAAGGTCAGGGCGGCTGCAAGACCGGCGACGGCGG
>JBGPLV010000049.1:0-9281 GCA_041486625.1 Elusimicrobiota bacterium | reverse complement strand
TCCTTGGGCCTTTCGGACCATATTTTCTGGTCTTCCGCCCCATTTATCCCCCGGCCAATACCCCCTAGAATGAAGTAATTCTTCGTACGCGCGCATGTCCGCGTCACGCGCGTTCTGAAATTTATGCCAAAACCTCTGATCAAAATTGTCGCACTGCTAGTGGTTCCATGTCTTATCTCAGACCTCGTGGCGTCTCCTATCTTCGATAGTGCACCAGTCCCGCAGGCCGTAAGCGGGAGGGCTTGTGTGAAGGAGAACAGCTATACCACCCAAGCCCTGGCGCCACCGTCGGGCTTTGCTACAGCGACAAATATCCTCCAAATCACCAATCCCAAAGCACGTAATTATCAATTTATAACCCTGCAGCGGGAAGAACCCTGGTCCTTCGAAGATCTTCGTGCACCCGTACTGACATTGTCGCTTACTGTAGGCGTGAGCCTCATGGTCTTGTTCCGAGACTTTCTCTATTATCACGGCTTGGCTATCCCAGTTATTGCCTTCGGTTTAGCTGCAATGCGAAAAGCTTCGACTGCGGCCGAAAAGTCTCCTACGATCCGATGGCCACGCGCGTTAGCCAACTTATTCGACCTCACGGGCAGTCTGCTCGATTTGCCCGCACATCGCGAGAAGACTCTGCGTGCCCTATCTGAAATTCAGAAATACTCGGGTCAGAGGGCACCTCAAACTGCAAAAGACTGGGCTTCTACTTTAGGCGTCAGTCGCTGGACCGTGCCCCAATTGATGCGCGAGGCTTTTGTTCTCCCAGCCGCCGGTAGGGGTCGGCCAGGCCGGCAAACAGAGGGTACCCACCAAGCCGACCGCTGGGTACAAGAACAGCCCTTGCCGCGATTGCTGACTACACAAGCACAGTTGGGCAAGCGCTTCCAGGCCCATCAAACGACAGTGCGAACAATTCTCCATGACCATAACAAACAGTCGATAGGCGGAATAAAGCCATCTGAGTTCGTAGAGATTTTGCACGACGTGTCAGATATGCAAGCGCGCTCTGAAATTATTCATGACCTCGCGAAAGTACTGGTGCATCATCCCAAGCTGTATCGTCAATCTATCAAGAAATTGACTGAAACAAAAACAACCGTGAATCGAAAAGTATTGGCTGATTTCTTTGCCTATTTTCTAATCGCTTGGACGATTCTTCCAAAGAAGCGCCAACGCAAATTCTTCAAAAACCCGCGCCGGAGCTCTGATTCCAATGAATTGGGAACTGGCGGCATCACGTTAACCCCTGATGTCATTTCTTCTCTGATGGCAATGAAAGAGCAAGAAGAGCTTCCACCGGCCATCAATGAACTACTGTCTCACGCAACACAAGCGACAGAGGGACCCCAATTGGCCGCCGAGCCTGCCGTTCAGATTGATTCACTCGTGCGCACCATGGGAAGCACTGTATCGTCTTTGGCACTCCATCCGAACAATCGTTTGTTGGTCATAGGGCTCAATTCAAACCTCACAGATACCGGAGGTGTGTGCTTTCTGGATCGTCAATCAGGAGCAATATTGCAAAAAATCAAGAAACCTGTCTGGTTTTCGACGTGGAATTCACGCGGTGATCAACTCGCGTTAGGAAGGGAAAGTATTCATTTATTGACTTGGGATGATATCCGCGGGTTTCAGGGACTGCAAATTGCTAAGCGGACAAGCACCGGCGCCATGGCCGCTGCTGTATGGAATCCAGTAAACGCTAGACAACTGGCCTTTTTGGACAGCGACGAGCATGTCGTAATTTTAGACACATCAGAACCAAGAACCACACAAACGCTTGGCGAGCTGGTTCTTAATATCAAGAGAATTTATAGCATGGCGTGGAGCCCTAACGGAAAAATCTTGGCCTTAGGAAATGCTTATGGAATACTCCAACTGTGGGACATTCAAAACCCGGCTGAATCACGTTGCGTTTTCACGAAGGACACTTCACAATCTGGAGTGACATCTTTAGCTTGGAAACCAGATGGAAAAATTATCGCTTTTGGCCACATAGATGGCGAACTCGAATTCTGGAATACTGAAGATGTTTCCAACCCTCAATTCATCCGATCTGCAAAAGCTCATACAGGAGCGGTCACGTCATTGGCCTGGGAACCAAATGGCTTTTATCTCGCGTCTGGAGGCGCGGACGGCATGGCACGTGTGTGGGACCCTCGGGATCTAAGCTTATCGCTTGATTTGAGAGGTCACACGAAACCCATAATCGCTTTGACTTGGGCCGAGGCAACGCTCCTGTCTGGTAGCGAAGACCAAACCGTCCGGGAGTGGGCATTAAGAAGCGATCGCCCTCATGCTGCCCAACCAGGCCACCACCTCATGATCGGCTGGCTAAAGAAGATGACGGAAAGGGTAGCCACAGCGATTTATTGGATCGCGAATGTTTCCGTCGCCATGCCCATTACAAATGGCCCTGGCGTTGCATGGCCGATCATTTCACAACCGTCCAAGGAAGACATTTCTCAAGCAGCCAAAGCGTGGACGGAGAGGAATAAAGAAAAAGTGGAGGAACGAGTCTTCCGCGTATTTTTGCCTCTGCTGTCCCTTGGGCTAACCATGTTAGGAATTTACCTAGGCTACATCCACCCCGCGACGGGGCTCGCTTGGCTACCTGTCACAGCCATCTTGATGCCGGCATTTCTCTTTGCGATTTCGCATGAAGAAGACCGCTGGTCCGGCTTCTGGAACCGATTCATTGCGCATATGTATTTGGAATACCTCTGGGTCGTCGGCCGGGGGGCGTATGCAGACAAACTCCATCGGATCAATAATCGGATAATCGATGTGAAGGGAGAGATCGAACTCCTTGAACCCGAGGAGAAACAGTTCATAGTAAGCCTCGCAGATTTCGAATCCAAATTGATCGCGCGTCACCACTGGGGGGAAAAAACTCCAAAAAATATGGCGTTTATTAATGAAGAAGTGCCGTTTCTGGCCGCAAAACTTCGGAAGGTCCTAATAAGTCGAGTGGAGGGCCTTAAGCGTCTAATTCGCATTCTGCGCGATAACGCTCAAAATGAAGAAATTGTAAGGCAGCAATTGAAACGTCTCCTCAAGCAATCTAACAAGCTTTTGAAAACTCTTGAGAAGATCTTTTTAAACCTGGATAGGCATTCAAGCCGATCCACGATTTATCCCATCCATTTAATAACAGCCTTGATTGATTGGCACAAAAACTTCCTTGGACACAGACTCTCAACCTTTAAATATCGCATCGAACACCGTTCCTCAATGAGAACTTCAAAAAAGGGGTCTTCTACTCATCAGATGGCCGCAGATTTGTTGAGGGACATTGAAGCAGGCACAAAAAGGGTTTTAGAAAGCTTATTGCTACTTCACCGACCTGAAGCAAAAAATGGAATTCCAGTTACGTATAAATCGGACTGGAGAGGTAATATTGTTGCCGTCGACCTTGAGCGCCTGCGAAACGTGATCCTCCCTTTGGACCGTTCAGCGAGACGTCGGGCAGCTTAGCATCATAAAAGGGGTATAGGTTTATAGAATATTGATGTAATGTTTCAACTCTTCACCGGTCCCTTCCACGCCTTGGAAAAGGCGTTTGCAACCCATCTCCTCGAGGAACGTCAAAAAGACCCCATGGCGCCGCTTCTCGTGGTATCACCCTCCGGGCATTCGCGTACCCGACTTCAACGCCAAATCGCACTCCATTCGTCCATTAGACCAGGTCTAAAGAAGCACCCTGGTGGGTTTTTGAACATCCATTTTCTGGACTTTCAGGGACTGGCTGGGCGGATCATGGAGGAGGGAGAACCGGGAGAAGGGCGCCCGGACAGCTCGCCAATGGCGAGCAGTCTGGGCATCCCAGACGCCCGAAGGGTGTCTGGGCGCGTCGTGCGGGAGCCGGCGCTGCTGCGCGAAATTCTCCGCGATTTTCTCGAAGGGCGGGAAGAGGTCCCCTTCCTGTCGCGCAAGGAGCTGGTCCATTCGGGACAAGCAGTCCCGAAAGGCTTGGCGGGGGCGCTGGCCTCGACGCTCAAAGACCTGCAGGACTCGGGCGCCCGCGTGGTCGACCTTGCCCAAGTCGCGCGCGAGGGACACCTGGGCGATGCTTTGGAAGATGCTATCCCGGTCCTGGAACTGAATGTTCTCCTCTATGACGTCCTGCGCAAGCGGGGGCTACGCGTCAACGCGGACCTCCTCCGCAGGGCCGCAGAGCGGGTCCAGAAAAGCGCATGGATCCAATCACAAAAAGCCGTCTATATTTACGGCTTTTACGACCTCACCGGCGTCCAGCTTGAACTCGCGCTGGCCTTAGCGTCCCATCCGAACGCACATGTTTATTTTCCTTACGAGGAGGGGAATCCGGTCTACGCGTTTGCGGCAAAACTACTGAAAGATCCAGTATTCACCAGCAAATGCAAGCCTAAGTCGTCATCCCCGAGTGCCTCTGTCGGGGATCCATCGTTAAACGCCGTGATGGATTCCCCGCCAACAACCGCGGGGAATGACGATAGAAGACCTTCCGTCGAAGCATGGTCCTGTTCGGGAAGCCACGACGAAATCTGGCTGGCGGCCAAGAAAATCCTGGAGCTCGCGCGCCAAGGCGTTCCTTATCATGAGATGTGCCTGACCGCGCGGATGCTTGATTCCTATTTAGGCGTCATCCGGGAGATCTTGGAAGCGCACCGCATCCCCTATTCGCTGCACGCCGAGGAACCGGTCGGCGCTTGGCCGCTCGTCAAAAACATTTGGGCGGCCCTGCGGGGTATACAAGGACGGGGGGAAGCCATATGGTCTGAGCATACGAGAGTAGCAACCACGATATTGCAAAGGGTGTCATCCCTGAATGCCCCTGTCGGGGATCCATCGTTAACATCAATGATGGATTCCCCGCCAACGACCGCGGGGAATGACATATGGCGGGGCGGGTTAATGACAACCGTCGCGGAGGGCATCCAATCTTCCATCGAATCGCTGGCCGAGCTGGACATCTTGGGGAGGCCGGTCTCATGGGGTAGATTTCTCGAGGTGGTGGAGGAAAAACTCGACGCCTTGCGGCTGAAGCTTGCGCCGGACAACAATCAGGGTGTCCAGGTTATGGACGTCATGGCCGCCCGCGGGCTCGCGTTTCGCGCGGTTTTCCTGGTTGGATTGAACGAAAAACTTTTTCCTCGCCTCATCCGCGAAGACCCGTTCCTATCGGATGCCGCGCGGTCCGGGCTTGCGCAGGCGATCGGCTGCCGGATCCCCCGCAAACTCGACGGCTACCAGGAAGAACGGCTGCTTTTCGCGCTCGCCACCGGGCTGGCCGGAGAGCACCTGCATCTCTCCTTCCAACGCTCCGATGAGGAGGGGAAGGCGCTTGTGACCTCTCTTTACCTCCAGGAATACATTGAGGCACATGGGCTGAAGCTCCGGCGGCTCTCCCGCGCCTGGTCTGAGAAATTCCGGGAAGTGGGTCCCGAAACCCTCACACCAAAGGAAATCTCACTCCTCATGAACCGCGCGGGCCAAGACCCTTCAGCCCTCTACAACAAACTAGCCTGGGACACGGCCCTTTACCATCAACTCGTCCGTTCCCAGAGCGAGATCGAAGCATTCGGCACACTCGGGCCACACGATGGCTTGATTGGAGAGAAACACCCCGCGGCCATCACTCTCCTGCAGGAAGGACTCTCGCCCGCCACGCTCAAGGACCTGGCGGAATGCCCCTTCAAGATTTTTGCCCGCAAAGTACTCTCTCTGGATCCCGAGGAATCCCCGATGGAAGGGGGAGTCGTCACTCGCACCGGGATCGGTACCCTGACCCACGAAATCCTGGAACGGTTCTACCGGGAGGGGGCCAAGCACCTTGAACGGGCAAAAAATGAGGTCTTTCAACATTTCGAGAAGGACCATCCGGAGCTGTACTGGCTTCCCTGGCAAGCCGCCAAGGACAAAATCGCTGTCCTCCTCGCGCAATTCGTTAAAGCTGATTTAGCGGAACTTAAGGAAAATGGCTTGATTCCGAAAGAATTCGAAATCGATCTCTCTGCGACCATGGACCTCGATGAAAAGGTACTGCTGCACGGCCGAATCGACCGCCTGGACTTAGGCCATAGCAGCTTCCGCGTCGTGGACTACAAAACCGGCTCCGGAGGGGTCAAAAAGGGCGAAAAAGTGGAAACCGCCATTTTAAAGGGAAAAGTCTTCCAGCTCCCTATCTATCTATTACTCGCTGAGAATTGGTTGCGCTCACAGCATCCCTCACCCCAACCCTCTCCCTTCAAGGGAGAGGGAGTAAGGGTGAGGGATGGTTCTGCCGTCTTCTACAACCTCCAGAAACCGGACGCGGTCAATGAACCCCTTGAGATCACCTCCACGTTCTGGACCGAGCACGGCGATCAGTTCAATAAGAACATGAAGTTTTTAGTGAAAGATATTGATAAAGGAACTTTTTACATAAGGCCAAGCGACAATCGCGGCTACTGCTCCTGGTGTCACTTCGCCGCGCTCTGCCGCAAATCCCATAAGCCAACCCGCACCCGCAGCGAAAACAGCCCCCAACACCAGGCCCATGAGGATTGCTTTCGATGAACCGCGCCGTGCATCCTTCCAGCCTCTTCCAATTACTGCTTTATTTTCTGAAGCTGGGGACGGTTGGGTTTGGGGGACCGATCGCGCTGGCCGAATATATGGAGCGCGACCTGGTCGAACGGCGCGGCTGGATATCGAAAACGGATTATGTGCAGGGGCTCGCGTTGGCCGAGCTGGCTCCTGGGCCGCTCGCCGCTCAGCTGGCTATTTATCTGGGGTATGCGCACAGCGGGATTATCGGTGCGACCGCTGTTGGGCTGGCTTTCATATTTCCGTCCTTCTTGATGGTCATCGCGATCTCCGCGGCCTATGTGCGATTCGGCGGCCTGCGGTGGATGCAGGCCCTCTTCTATGGGATCGGGGCCGCGGTCATCGGCATCATCGCCCGGTCCGCCTACAAGCTGACCAAACGCACCGTCGGCAAAAAACGCCTGTTGTGGGTCATTTATACGGTTATGGCCGTTGTGACGGCGATCACTCGCCGTGAGATCATTTGGTTGTTTCTGCTCTCTGGGCTCACCGCCATGATCGTTTACGATCCCCCAAAGTCCTGGAGAGGTCTGTGGTCTATCGTTGTTGCGCCCCTAGCGCTTTTCGCGCCACCAGGAATGCCTCCGGTACCGGTCCGTGTTCTGTGGCAGATATTCAGTTTTTTCGCCAAGGCGGGCGCTTTTGTTTTCGGCAGCGGATTGGCCATCGTTCCTTTTTTATATGGCGGCGTCGTGCACCAGTACCATTGGCTGACCGAAAAGCAATTCGTTGACGCGGTGGCCGTCGCGATGATCACTCCGGGCCCCGTTGTCATCACCGTGGCCTTCATCGGTTATCTTGTGGCCGGCTTGTCCGGCGCCTGCCTGGCCGCGCTGGGAGTTTTTCTGCCCGTTTATTTATTTGTCATTCTTCCGGCTCCCTGGTATCGCCGCCATGGCACAAAGCCCTGGCTCGTTGCTTTTGTCGAGGGCGTGACTGCCGCCGCGATCGGAGCGATCACCGGCGCAGTCTGGGTCATCGGACGGGGTTCGGTACGCGACCTTCCCACCGCGCTGATCGCAGGCGCATCTTTGTTGCTGTTGATCTACACGAAGATCCCGGAGCCGGTCCTGGTGTGTCTGGCCGGTCTTGTCGGACTCTTTTTATTCAAAGGATAAAGGGGGAAATTATGAAACGCTTATCGTCGCACCTTCTGTCGGGTCTACTTATTGTTTTGTTTCTCGCGCCGGCGCGCGCGGAAAAGCCGCCGCTCGACACGGCCCGGATCGAGCAGTTAACAGGTTTGAAAGGCGCCTGGAACGAGAAGGAAAATGTCTTTAAAGTGACCTACTCCCGGAGCGATCTGCAGGTGATCGCCGGCGGCGTGCATATTACACCGCCGATGGGACTCACCGCCTGGGCCGCCTTTACGCCCACCGCAAGCCACACAGCGGTGATGGGGGACATTGTTCTGACCGAAGACCAAGTGAATCCCGTGATGAGCGCCGCGCTCGACAATGGTCTTGAGGTCACGGCGCTGCACAACCATTTCTTCTGGGACTCACCCAAGGTCATGTTCATGCACATCAGCGGCATGGGAGACCAGGAGATGCTCGCCACGGCGGTTGGAAAGGTGTTCGCGAAGTTGAAAGAGACGAGCGGCGACCGGGGCCTTGTCGTTAAAGCGGACATCGATCCTGCCAGAAGCAGCCTGGATCCCAAGAAGATCGATGCCATACTCGGCTCCCAGGGCCAGTTCGCGCAGGGCGTTTATAAAGTGACCTTCGGCAAAACCACGCGCATGGGCGACCACGAGATGGGGAACGCCATGGGCGTGAACACCTGGGCCGCTTTTGCCGGCAGCGATGAGCAGGCCGTTGCCGACGGCGACTTTGCGATGTATGAGTCCGAACTTCAAGGCGTCTTAAAAGCCCTTCGTCACGCCAACATCAATATCGTGGCCATCCATAACCACATGACGGGCGAATCTCCGCGCGTGATATTCCTGCATTTCTGGGGCGTCGGTCCGACGCAAGACTTGGCCAAGGGAATCAAAGCCGCCTTGGACTCTCAAAAGAAGTGACTGTGACTCTGAGTCTTGACCGTAACATCGTGATCGAAGCGAGCGCCGGGACAGGGAAGACTTACGCCGTGGTGCAGATGGTCCTGCGCGCGCTCTTCGAGAAGGGGCTGCCGATGGAGTCGCTGGTAGCGCTGACTTTCACCAAGAAAGCCGCAGGCGAGATGAAGGAACGCATTGCCGCGGCCCTGCAGGGAATGATTAAGGAAAATAAGGAGACTGATCGCGCACGACAGGCACTGGAGTCGATCGACCGGGCCGCGATCAGCACTATCCACTCCTATGCCTACAGCCTGTTGAAGCGTTTTCCCCTGGCGGCGGGCATCAGCGCGGACGCGGAAGTCGATGAGAAAGGCGTGCGGGGCGACGACCTTTTTGACGAAGATTGGCCAGCCTGGCTCGCCACGGAGCTGAATGAAAAGACGCCACGCCAACAGGATTGGCTGGAGGTGCTCGGGAAAGTGGATTTATCGGATGTGCGGGAGCTGGCCCGCAGGCTGATCGATTTCGATGTGCCGCTTGACCGCCTGCCCGTTCCCGATGCAGATCTGTCGAAGCAACTCGCGCCTTATCTGAAGGAAATCCGTGAGCTTATTGCCGGCAAACCCGATCAGAAAGCGACCAAGATCGCCGCCGCTTGCGAGAGTGTGTTGTCATCCCCGAATGTCTCTGTCGGGGATCCATCGGGAAC
>JBGPLV010000048.1:0-9339 GCA_041486625.1 Elusimicrobiota bacterium | reverse complement strand
GGGTTGTTTTCCCCACGCCCGGCACATCTTCAATTAGAAGATGCCCCCCCGCCAGAAGACAAGCGAGCGCGTTCTGGACGACTTCTTCTTTCCCTACGAATACCTGCTCAATGTGCGTCTGGAGTGTTATTAAGGGAGAGGAAGGTGATTCGGACACAAGCGACGGCTTCATGATGAATTCAGATTATCAGGAGTCTGTCTTCCTGTCAACGCTCATTCCCATGCGCCTCCCGTCATCCCTCGCGGCCACTGGCGGGGGATCCATAAATCCTTCCCTATATTTTTATTTCTCGATGCGAAGCAGCGGTTGAATTAATCAGCGCGGCGGCGCTGGGATAACCATTGCCTAAACAGTCTGGAAGCCAGCCAACCACCCGAGTGCGGCGATATCGGCAGCAAAGCTACAATTCCCATCGTCAAATTCCAGATCGCCATTTCGTTAACGGTGGATGCCAAAGACAAGGGGCCGTCCGCAGATCCAAACCACCATTTTGTCGCTACGAACGTTGTCGCGCCGATAATCAAATTAAAAGCTGGCCCTCCTATAACCACCATAAGGCGCTGCCCAAGGGTTGCTTGGTCAAGTCGTGTCTCAATCGACGGAATTGAGAATGTTGCACTAACAGACATATCCGCTTTTGATAGTTTCCCAAAAAGATAGTGGCCTAATGTGTGTAACTCATAAGTCGCTAAAAACGCCGCCGCACCGATGAAATAGGCTAGACTTCCTTCGATCGTATATGGCTCCATCCAGTGGCGAACAATCAAAGACGGTTGAGTGACATGACTCATGACCCACAAGCCAATCACGGCTACCATCGTAAGGCGAACCAAGTGCAAACCAGCCCGCTTCACGATGTCCGGGTGCCTGCTCCAGCCCCAGATAGCCGCCTGCACAAGTTCGCGCACCTCACGCATTGTTGAAGGTAAATACAAAACGATTAAAAGAATCGTGCCTGCAGATGCAATAAGGTCCGCGGAGGCCCAAAGCGGAGTTCCGGCATGCCCTAGAATGCGCAACGCGATCCCGCCCACGATTAGCAGAATCGCGGTAATCGTGCCGTAAAAGATTCCCCCAGGTCGCGAAAACATGTACAGGATTTTGGTCCACACACCATGCACTGAAAAAATGGCCATTCCGAGTTCAGTGCCATTAAAAGGGGATGGCGGTTCATGCAGCTCGGCCGGGGCAGCGGGTGCAGGATCCGGACTCGATTGCACCGCGGAGTTTGGAGGATTTTTTGATCTCCAAATTTCAAATCTGTCATTAAGCTCAAAAGTGGCCTGGGTGAACGGGGCACCATTTTTGATCAATTTGAAACCAGGAAGAAGACCGGTCATCTCCTTGTTCAGCAGGTTTCTGACGGCTGGTGCCCCCTGGGGATCCTGGCTGACCCATTGGCATAGCCAGGTGATGATTTGATCGACTGCATATTCCTTCTTCGGCTGGCTCGAATTCGCATACCGACCAATCGCATAAGTCACAAAATTCGAAGAGACCTCCGTGCGAGAGGGTTGGATAGGGCGTGCGATGGGCTTCTTGGCATCCGGAGACTGAAGTTTTGATGCTGCTTTGAGCTTTTGCATTCGAACCGGCAAATCGACCCGAGCGTTCATACCTCGGACTATATTCAAAAACATCAAAATGTGATTTTCGAATAAAACGGATTCTCCGCGTACCGCTCTAATGATCTCCATTGTCGCAGACAATTCCTCATCCGATATATGATTAAGGACTCGACTCATGCGCTGTTTGGCAATTCCGAGGCGCGCTAATAACACCATCGTTTTTGTGCTTAGATCCTCCGGCTCCGTGCCTAGTAATATCGCCGCTTGCTTATGATTACGGTGTTCAAAACCTACCTCTTGGAGTATCTGTGCCACGACGCGAAGCCGCTCGTGATCAATAGGTGCACCCCTGTCCACTTGGTCCTTTAATTGCACCAGCGCCTTGCTGATTTTGGGGGTGATCTGATACTTCGGTGCCGGTGACGAGGCGGCGGCCAGATTCTTAGATGGAGATCCTTCTGGACCCAAAGCGACGAATAGTCCAGGAGCGCCGCCAATAAGTATCACTGACTTAAAGAAGCTCCCCACTTGGCGTGTCCATGCGAGCCGAGGAAAATTGTCCAAGAAAGTTCGGTTGGTCATCAAGTCCTGCAGCGAAAGAGCTTCTATTTCGAAGTCTATAGCTGCAGGCAAGCTTTGGACGACTTGGGTTTCCTCTGTCCGAGAGAGAGCGGTCGCCAAGGTTGGATCCACAAGAAGACAGGGGACCATAAGAAGCGTTACGAACCGGATGAGGAATTTGGCTGTCATTTAAGGATGAAAAAGGATATCAAGGACGCTGCAGTAGAGAAATGGAGCTAAGGTCTAATAATTTGACGCCATTAGGCCCATGTCATTTGTAGGCAACTAAACGATCTGAGACGAATTCGGCTTGAAATGATAAGGAGTTCGGTAAATTCGGGCTACTCTGTGTAGCGTGCTACACAGAGTAGTCCTGAGGTTCAGGAAAAGTTTACCGCGGTGAACTTAAGTTATGTAGAAGGTGATGGCAAAGCGGTGGCTTATTTGTTGCGGAAAATATCCTTGCTTCGTTGCTTCGCTTCTCTTATATAAAAATCGCGAAGATCCCTCTCTTTAAAAGGGACAAGCATTCGCGGCCATAGAGTGATATCTTTCACTTTCAAGAAGGCCATCGCTAACCCGTAATCGTCGAGGCCTGGGTATTTCTGACGAGCGAGTCGAATTAAACGGTCTAAACGCAAAAAGCGTTTGTGAATCCAATACACATCCACAAAATCCTTCGGTTCCGATCGTTCATACAGCGCGGAAAGTTTATTGCAGGCGATGTCTGTTCTGTTGTCAACGCGAAGGCCCCATGACTTGTGCCGAAGTATCGGTTTCAATCGGCCAGGCATGTCGAGGGCAAAATCCATCTCTACTTTTTCCCCCGTCTTGCGAACCAATGCGCATTCGAAGAGAGTCTCAAAACGGCGCCCCAGCACCAGCTTGGCTTTCATCTGACGAGTGATTCTTTTCAAAAGCGGAGGAACTCGGCCGATGCCTCCTGGGGTTTCTGTAAAGAAGTCCAGGTCTTCGGAAAGCCGATGCTGTAAATAAAACGCCGCGAGGGCTGTTCCGCCGGTTAGATAAAAGTCCTTGAGCAGAGGCTCTTTGGACAAAACCTTTAGAACGTTAAGCTGAAAGGGTGTGAGAACGTCGGTGGGTTTTCCCATGAACTTCATGAAAGTACCATTCCCAGAACCTGCGGATACGGGAAGGAAGACTGAGTCGCGGCAGATAATGTTGAATTACAGTGGGTCCTAGATTTCGTAAATCCTTGGGTCCTCCGCGCATCAAAACGCGCGCGATATACCATCGTTTGAAGTAATCGTCTTGTTTGGAGGGTGGTGGAATTTTGTAATCCCAAATGAGGTTATGGTTGATCTTCATACAAGAACAGTCTAACCCTTCGACGATCGAGAGTCAATAAAACGTTTGGCGCTGCGGGCGCGTGCGTTATTGCGACCGCGGTGCCCGCTACCTTGAAAAAAAGGAGGCGGCGCGGCGTTGGCGGTGAAAGGTGATGGCGAAGCGGTGAGCTTCGTCGCGGACGTGTTGAACGAGATGGAGCGCAGCGGAATCTTGCGGCAGGCGAATGGAATCGGATCGATCCGGCAGAAAAAGTTCTTCCTCTTCTTTGGCCAGAGAGGCGATGGCCGGCGCGGCCTTCCCCAGAGCGTTCGTAAGCGCCGTCTCGGCGGCGGAGAGCTGGCCTTTGCCGCCGTCAATCAGTACCAGGTCCGGAAGCGGCTTCTTCTCTGCGGAAAGACGCCGATAGCGGCGACCGACCACCTCCCCCATGCTGGCAAAATCATCGATGCCCTGGACCGTTTTAATTTTGAATTTACGGTAGTCTTCTTTTTTCGGTTCCCCCCGTTCGAAAGCCACCATGGAGGCCACGGTTTCTGTTCCTTGGAAATGGGAAATGTCGAAGCATTCGATGCGAATCGGCGGACGCTTGAGGCCGAGCGCCTTTTGCAGATCCGTGATGGCGCGGGAGCGGTCCACTCGGTCGGTCACATCCGATAGATCGATCTTCCTGACCGTAACACGCTCGCTCATGTGTTCTAACGCCGCCAGGTTATCTCGCAGCTGGCCGGCGCGTTCGTAGTTTTGAGCCGCGGAAGCTTCTTTCATTTCCTTCTGCCATGTTTTGATCAGGGGTTTGAAATTCCCCCGCAAAAAAAGCTCCACGTCTTTGGCGATTTGGCGGTAATCGTTTTTTGAGATGCGCGCGACACAAGGCGCGGGACATTCCTTCGTGTGGTAATACAGGCACTGTTTGGCCTTCACCAAAGGAAGAGGCTCTTTTTGCGAGAACTCATAACGGCAGGGTCGTAAGGGAAACATGTGCTGTTTCCAAAGATAGCGGAGCAGCCGGCGCACGAGCGTGACGTCCGGGTAGGGCCCAAAATATTTGGAGCCGTCACGGACCACTTTGCGGGTGAGATAGAGCCGCGGAAAATCCTCGCCCAAGGTCAGCTTCAAATAGGGGTAGGACTTATCGTCCTTCCACATCGTGTTGAAGTGGGGCTGTAACCGGCGAATTAGGCCTTGTTCAAGGATCAAGGCTTCGCGCTCACTTTCGGCTGGGAGATAATCGACATGGTGGATCGAGGCAACCAAGGCGGCCACTTTGGCGGAATGATCTTTTCGAGTGACAAAGTAGGAACCGACCCGCTTGGCGAGATCGCGGGCTTTCCCCACGTAGAGAATGTGGCTGTATCGGTCACGCATCAGATAAACACCGGGCGAATGCGGCAGGGAAGTCAAATCCATATTTTCATTATAAATGGTATCCTGGTGCCGTTCTATTACGATGATTCTTTCGGCGACTCTGGTTGTCTTCATAGGGATCCTTGTCTTCGCCACCGGATGGCGGATGTGTCCTCCCCAAAATTCGATCGCGGGAGGGACCGCCGCCCTGCTCCTGTTCCTCCTTCATCCGGCTATTCTCTATAGCATTCAGAATTCATCTCCTTGGGACGCCCTCTTCGTGATGTTCTTCATCAGCGCCTGGTTGTGGATGGAACATTGGTCGCTTTTTATGCGGTCGTGGGTTTTGGCCGGCGTCTACGCTTTTGGGCTGTGGGTGGGCTCCCCTTTCGTGCTCTGGGGTCTCATTGCCATGATCCCCTGGGTGATCTTTAACCGGCGACCTCTGGCGGCCGTCGGGAGTCTGGTCACAGTATTTCTAGGTGGACTGCTCCTTTTTTCCGTCACTTGGGGAGCGGTCTGGTTCTTGATCCCCAATTTGGGACGTCCGCTATTCACCCAATGGATCCGCTGGGGTGGTTTAAAAATGCCACTCATGGCGTCTCTGCCTTGGTGTGTGTTGGCCGCGGGCGCGGTCATCGAACGATTTCGCGAGATGCTGAAAAATCAGCGTTCCGACGCCTCCATGTTTGCCGCAGTGCTCCTGGTCGTCACGGCGTTTCTGGGCCCATCGCATTCTGGTTTGGCTCTCATCACGATGTCTTCTCCACTCATCGCGCGCGTATTGGTGAAAAAGGAGTTTCTGTTCCACCGGAGAGTCCGTTGGGTGGCGAGCTCAACCTTTGTGCTGGCGATCGTCCTGGCGTATATCCTTAAGAAAGAACCGTGGATGGTCACGGGGCTGGCGATGCTGCTGGTAGGAATCAGTTCGCGATTGATTCATCGGAATGCCCGGCTAACTCGTTTTATGGCTGGCGAAGCGGTTTGCGTGGGCGCCTATCTCGCGGAGTCTTTAGGAACAGTCCTGCATCTTTTTCCGCAATAACTCTCCGCCACTGAGTCGCTGGCGGACCCGCCAACGTTGTAGTGGCGGGCTACCTTCGGAAGTCCCCCCGCGCGATGGGCATGCGGCGGCCCATGCCGAAGGCCTTGACCGAAATGCGCAGGCCCGGCGCCGCTTGGCGTCGTTTGTATTCGGCACGGTCGATCGCGGTGAGTATTTTTTGCACAAGAGGTTTGGGATACCCCATCCGTTCAATCTCTTCTACGTCTTTTCCTTCTTCTACGTAAGCTTCCACGATGGCATCCAAAACTTCGTAGGGCGGTAAACTGTCCTGGTCGGTCTGATTGGGGCGAAGTTCAGCGGATGGGGCCTTTGTAAAGCAGGCCTCAGGGATCACCGCCTTTTTAGCATTCAGAAGACGTCCAAGCTTATAGACCATCGTTTTGGGGACGTCCGAAATGACAGCCAACCCCCCATTCATATCTCCGTAGAGCGTGCAATAGCCCATCGAAAGCTCGGATTTGTTCCCCGTGGTCAAAAGGAGCATGCCGAACTTGTTCGACAATGCCATCAAAAGCGTCCCCCGGATGCGGGCCTGGAGGTTTTCTTCCGTGACGTCTTCCGGACGACCTCCAAAAGCCTTTTTAAGCGACCGTTTATACGCCGAGAAAATAGATGTAATAGGGATCGAAAGCATTTTAATTCCAATGTTTTCTGACAATTTTTCTGCATCAGTAACACTGCCTTTTGAAGAGTAAGGAGACGGCATGGAGACCCCCAAGACATTCCCCTTTCCAAGGGCTTCTACCGCTAAAGCCGCTGTGACGGATGAGTCGATTCCTCCGCTCAAGCCTAAGAGGACCTTTTTAAAACCACATTTTCGCGCGTAGTCCCGCAGACCCATGACCAGGGCGTCACGTACCTGGGCCAGCTCTTCGTGTTCGCGCCACGGAACGGTTGGATAGCGTTTCGTATCGATAACCAGGAGATCTTCTGAGAAGCCTTTGGCCTGAGCGATCGGCTCGCCATTCGGCGCGATCGCGAAGCTGTGGCCATCGAAGAGGATTTCATCGTTTCCTCCAACCTGGTTGACGTAAAGAAAAGGTTTCCGGAACCGCTTGACGTGATGTCTCACAAGATCCCGCCGAAGGCGCGTTTTTCCCCGGTGGTACGGAGAAGCGGAAAGATTAATAAAGAAATCGACGCCGCGGTTCCCCAGATGGACAACGGGATCCGTGTGATACGGTGTTTCGGGCCAGACATCCGGCACGTGCCACATGTCCTCGCAGATATGAAGCCCGATGCGCGTGCCGTTCCAGGTCACAGGGTCATTGCTGTACGCAACGGCGAAATAGCGCGATTCATCAAAGACATCGTAGGTCGGCAGGAGTGTCTTGTGGCGTAAGGCCTGAACGCGCCCATGGGCGAGCAGCGCCGCCGAATTAAACAGCGCTTTCTCCCCTTTGGCTGGGTTGCGCTCGATATACCCGACAATCACGCCCATACGGCGTGTATGAGCGGCCAGTTCTTGAACAGCTTGGCGGTTCTTATTGATGAAACTCGCATGTTCCACGAGGTCGCGTGGCGGATAACCGGTCATGCAGAGTTCCGGGAATACAACGAGGTCCGCCTTCCGACGTTCGGCGCGGGCCATGAAACGGTGGATGAGCCGGATGTTTCCGGCTAAATCTCCGACGGTGGGATTGATTTGGGCGAGAGCCACTTTCATGCCCAGATTATACGATGTATCAAAGATGATTTTTCTATTGCAATTACGAGCTGTTTCACGTAGAAAACATCGTGCGTTATTGGATCTGGTGGAACGACCTTATTCAGGGTCCGTTCGAGCTGGAGGAGTTGACCTCGCTAAAGGCGTTCAGTGAGGATCTTCCGGTCTGCATGGAAGACCGCGAGGATTGGCTCCCTGCCAGCCGCGTTGCGGATCTCTCTTCGGCGATTGAGCAATTGCGTGCCCGCCGTGTCGCCCCGCGAGTTCCCCCGCCTCCCCCTCCCAAACATCCGCCCGCGGTGACGCCACTCCAGGGAGAGTTTTTCGGAGAACCCCCCGGGCAACAGCCACTTTTGGATTCGGAAGACGGGCCAAAGGGACCTTATGCGTATCGGCCTGTGACGGGCGAGTCAGAGTTTCCTGCCTCATATTTTGTCGGTCAAGCCACCATGCCGTTTCATTTTGCTCATCCGCCCGAGGCCGCCTCAGCCGTGATCGAGATGCCCCGTCCCCAAACATCCCGAATCACGTTTGCCCCTCCGCCCGTCATTAAAGAATCTCCCGTGCAAGAACCGGTAGAAGAGCCGGTACCCGACGAAGAAAAAAGAGAAACGAAACCGTCGATCTCCCTGGAGCTCTTGCAGGAAAAACCGTCCTTGGCCCCGTCCCTCGAGGAACCGAGCGGTGCGGCGGAGCGGAAACCGGAATGGCTGCCGTGGATTTTGGGGATCGTCTTAGCGGTAGGCACTTTAGGGAGTGTGGGGTATTGGCTGATGGACCGCGCGAGCACGCATTCCGCCATCGCCGAAGCCAACCGGCTCGAATCACCTAAGCCGGCCGTACAGCCGGTTGCTACGCCGCTGCCGACCGCTCCGGTTTCTATTCCGCAAGCGCCGGCGCGGGCTCGACGGGTTCTCAAAAACTTCCCGCCGGCGGTCACGAGAACATCCGGAAAAGTTTTTAGGGCGGTCAAAAAGCACCTGAATTCAATCCAGTCAGTTAAGGGGCCATCTCAAAAACTTCCTCCCCCCTCGTGGGGGAGGACAGAGGTGGGGGGCCAAATTCCAACGGCGATTTCCCCCCCATCCGCACCTTCCCCCACCAGGGGGGAAGGGATTGTTGGGACGGACACGAAGCCCACGGCTGTAAAGGTCGAAGAGGCGAAAACCGAGAAGGTCACCCCGGATCCCTGGAAGGGGCGGCAGAACGAGGCCATCGATCTCGTCCTCAACAAGACGCTCTCGAAAAGCAAAACCACCATCGGGAGCCAAGCGCGCGTGATGTTGCAGGAAATGCATGAAAAAGAGCTGCTTCATGCGGCAGACACGGGCGAACGCCTTTATCTGCCCGACAAAATCTCCTGGACCGCTCTGCAGGAAGAAGGTCCCCATTATCGTGTGTACTTGAATTTCCTCGCCTGGCAGGCGAATGGCGAGCGCGTCCAAAGCCGTTCGTATCCGTTTCTGGTGGATCTGGAGCATAAGGGCGTACGAACGGAGGATTCCGCCACACAGCAGGACATTCTGACCCAGACGGCCGAGCAGCTGAATTTCAAGCATAACCCCATGGCGGTGGACATCGAATCGGTCCTGGGCGGTGTGGATCACTACAACAAGCAAAAGATGCGGGCGATCATCGTCAAAAATAACCGACGCAATAGAAACGAGCAGAAAAATATCGCCGCCGGCCTGGCGGCCGCCAAAGAAAAAGTCACGCGCGCGATCGTCTTTTTCCGCCGAGCCTATTCGGACAAGATTTTGCAGAACATCGCCAAGGCCTATGACTTTTCGGAACTTCTGAAATAACCATGGCACGGTACTGG
>JBGPLV010000047.1:0-9340 GCA_041486625.1 Elusimicrobiota bacterium | reverse complement strand
CGCCCACCCCGTGGACACCCAAGGCATAGTGGGAATCGTCATAGCCGAGCTTCTTTTCCAGGAGGGCAAACGACGCGTAAACGATGACGGAAGCCGCGATGCCGATCCCGATGGCTCCACCGATGCTCACGTAGCCGGCGGCGGGGGTCGCGGCGACCAAACCTGTGACAGCGCCTGTGACGAGACCGAGCAGCGTGATCCGCCTGTTGAATAACGCGTCCAAAACGGACCAAACCAACCCCGCGGTCGCGGCGGATAGATGCGTCGCCGCGAAAGCGCTGGCGGCGAGGTCCCCGGAAGACAAGGCATTTCCCGCCGTTAGACCAAACCATCCGAACCAGAGCATGGCCGCTCCTAAAATCACGAACAGGACGTTGGAGGAATCGGAGCGCGGCAGCGCCGAATCACCGGATTTCCTTAAAAGGAGCGCCGCCGCAAAAGCGGACACTCCCGCGCTCTCATGGATCACGCTTCCGCCGGCGAAGTCCAAAACCCCCGAGTTGCGCAAGAAGCCGCCGACGCCCCAAACCCAATGGGCGACGGGATCATAAACCAGGGTCGTCCAGAGCAGAATAAAGACGCAGAGCGAACTGAGCTTGATCCGCTCCGCGAAAGCGCCGGCCAAAATCGTGGGAGCCAGCATGGCCAGCATGGCGCGATAAATCACGAAGGCCAGATGAGGAACCGTTCCGGCGTATTCTAAATTGGGCTCCGCGCCGACATGGCGCAGGCCCGCATAGGCCAATGTCCCGATCCATCCGTTATGGTCGGGCCCGAAAGACAAGCTGTAGCCGACAAGAACCCACTGTAGGCTGACGAGACAAGCCACCAGCAGGCATGGCAAAAGCGTCGAGAGGGTATTTTTCTTGTGAAAGAGACCCCCGTAGAAGAAGGCCAGGCCGGGGATCATCAGGAACACAAGCGCCGCGCTGACAAGCACCCAGGCGGTATCGCCCGCATTCACGGTGGTGAGCATGGGTTTTTATACCAAAGGGCCCAGGTCCTGTACAGTCTCCGACGGAGAATGAATATTTTTAGGGGTTTCGCCTCTAAGGGTTAGGAGGAACCCAAACCATGAAAGAAATGATTGTCATCCGTGTGCTTGGAAACGGCATTTGGTCCATTCAGGTGCTGGTCAGGAAAAGCAAGAACGAATTCATCGAAAGGGGGAAGATATGCAAAATCTGAAAAGTAAGAAGGGTCAAGGACTCGTGGAGTATATCGTGCTTATTTGTTTAGTCGCGGTGGCTTTGTTCACCGTTGTCCAGCAAATGGGAACCAGGACGAAGGCTAAATTCCAACAAGCGAATAACATGATTTCCCAGTTATGAGCTCTCATCAGACCATCGTGCCGCCCCGCTTTCGCGCAGGTATAGCGTGCCTGCGCGTGGCGCTGGGGGTATGTTGGTGGCTGGGTACGGGTGGGCGTTTGTCGGCAGCCCCGGCGGAGAAGAAGCCCTTGATCCAAATCGGCGTGGAGGTGGTGGAAGTCGATGAGCAAAAGGCGATGAACTTGGGGATTCAATGGATGAAGTCCCTGCATATTGAGGAAGCGGCGGTTCCTTCACTTTTTCACGTTGGAACTTTGTCCCGTGAGGCCATTTTCGCGGACCTCCAGTTCCTTGAACAGAACGGTGCAGCGGATCTCTTGGCCAACCCCAAGCTCGTGGCTAGGGATGGCACAAGCGCCACCTTCCATGCCGGGGGAGAGATCCCCTATGCCACAGCTGCGTCTCTAGGAACCGTCACGGTCGAGTTTAAGCCTTACGGGGTAGACCTCAAAGTCAGTCCGCATCTCAATGCAGATGAGCTTATCGAGTTGTCCATTGACGCGGAAGTCAGCGGACCGGATTCACAGAACGGCGTGACTCTCTCAGGCAACGTCGTTCCGGGAATCCGGTCGCGTAAGGCGAGTTCCGAACTGACTCTGGCTCCGGGAAGCACGCTGACGATGGCGGGTCTCTTGCAAAACGACAAGGAATGGATTCGTGAAGGCATTCCCGGCCTCATGCATATTCCCCTCTTAAAATATCTCTTCAGCCATAAGGTTAAGACTCACCGAAAAACGTCGATCGTCATCTTCGTGACGCCTACCCTTCTCGAAGCACCCAAAGCGCCCATGGCATCCAGTCGATCGAGCGCCGATGATGACCTGCTCAGAATCGAAGATCAAAAGGATATGAATGCCTACCATGGGTGAACGATCGGAGGGACAAGCAGCGGTGGAATATGTCTTGGTGCTCGTCCTGTTCACCGGAGTGGCGCTGGAAGGGTGGCGCCTGCTGTATCCCGCGATATCTCACATCTACCAGCAATTTACCAACCGTCGCGCGGAAGTAAACGGGATGCGGCCATGATCTACAAAAACTGCCGTGGTCAAACCTTAGTTGAAAGTCTGGCCGCGTTATGGGTTCTCCTGATTATCTTTTTCTCTATCTACTACATTTTTCTCATCGGGCTGGACAAGATCCGTTCGCTGGATACCGTATTCCACCTCGCGCGCGTCCAGCAAGTCCAGAAAACCAACGGCCTTTTCCTGGCCAAATCTCCTTTGGTGATGCTTCAGTGCTTCGGCAGACCGGGGATTCCACGGCTTCGTGACGCGGGGGGATCTAACCTTCGAGTCAGTGAAGTGAGTTTTCAATTCCTCCACAATTTCTCTTCTTCCCTCATTTTGCCGCACAAAAGCACCATGCGCGTCGCCCAACCGGATACGGATTATTTGAACAGGTCCTATCCGGGTGCTGCAGAGGATTCGGGAGGAGCCGGCACAGTGCCCCAATTAGGCAAAGAAGAGGCGATGCTTGTGGCAATCGCTCATGGAAGCAATGACGCGGTTGTCGATGCGGCGGAAGATCTCCAAGCCATCGCTGAGGCGGACAAGCCATGATGTCGGATCGCGGCCAAATCCTACCCATGGCAATGGTGATGACACTTCTCTTGGCCCTTTTCTGGGTCATGCTCCTCAATGTCGGCAAGTTGATCACGGACCGCGTCCAAATGCAGATCGCGGCGGATACGGCGGTGCAAAGCGCATGCGCCATCCGCGCGCGAGCTCTAAACTCTGTCGGCCTCATGAATGCTTGGTTGGGCATCCCCGGGTTTGCTATAGGAGCGCCGCACCTGGCCTGGTGGCCTGTACCTCGTCACGCCATGGGCACGGACGTTATTTTGCAAAAGGGGAGAGACATCGCCGCTGCTGTTAAAGCAATCAAGAAATTAATTGTATCTGGCGTCAGTGAAGGGAATACCGTGAACACCATTCTGACCGGGCTCCTCCAGGGTTTTTCTTCCTATTTCGGTTTGGCCTATGATATCCATCCGAGACCCGCTCCGAATTATGCGGCGTTGCAGCAGAAATTTATCCATCTGGTCATAAAGATCCAAACCAATTACGTCAAAACGTACGGCGGAGGCCTCGCTTATCAGCGGGCCCGCCAGATCGCGCGCCTGCAGGGGGCTGACGACATCTATGTCCCGCCACGTTCATTTTCTCTTGGATTAACACGGAATCACGGCGATATCTGGTATTTATCCACGCTGCATGTTTGGTTTAAAGGAAAGCCTCTTCCTCCCGCGCCATCGTTTCCCGATCCCGATTATCAAGAGGACAGTCCGGCTACGGTACGCTGGTATGAGCAAGGTCCCAACTTTCACCGCAAAGCCATGCGTTTGTATGCCTTTCGCAGACCGAATTCTCCCGCCAATGGGCCATTTCCTTTGGGACCGAGCGAAATGCCTTATCTGTACACGGTGGCTGCGGCGCGTGTCTATAACCCGGACGGCCCCATGTTCCCGTCGCCCGGCCAAACACGCGGCGAATTCGGAGGCCTTCACGCCGCCACAGCTTACGCCAAGGCCTCTGACGGATGGTATTCCCAGTTAGTCCCAGTCGGGGGGATCTATGAACACTAAGTGGGACCCTCGCGGGCAATCTCTCATTGAATTGATCATGGTGCTTCCCATTCTAATTACATTCTGGGCTGCGATGGTCTGGTTCGCCCGAATTTTTGTTATCAAAATTGAACTGATGCATACAGCGCGCCATGGTATTTTCTGGCTGGCCTACAACCATACCACGATGACATCCCAGCAGGAACAACAGGCTGTCCGAGCGGAGTGCCTTCATTTTCTGCAAAGCCAGGACCCCTCTCTTGCGGCCAATGGGCTCACCATCACAGTGAAACCCGGCGACCGTTGGCATGCCGATGGGCCTACTAAACTGACCCAACTCCCGCAGTTTTTTACTTTGGTGACGCGACTCGAGAGGTTGCTTAAAGATACGGCCGGTTTTGTCCATTTCGATCCCGCTTCCATAACGATCGACTATGCGCTGCCTGCGCCGCCACTGTTGCGTGTGATTCCTGGATTTCCAACGACGATTCCTTTAAGAGGCTACAGTGTTTGCTATCGATAAAAAAGAGAGGATGATCGCACTGGCCGGAGTTTCAGCCGTCTTGGCTGGACTCTTCGGATGGTTATTTCTTCGCCATTTGGAGAATACGTATCAAGAAGGAAGTGAGACGGTGTCCGTGTTAGTCGCCAACCGATTTCTCGTTCCGGGGACGGCGCTCACGCCCGAGCTCTTTGCTTCTGCGACTGTCCCCAAAGTTTACATGCAGCCGCTCGCGATAACAGATTTTGCCGTATTGGAGTCTTCTCCAGGCCATCCGCGCTTTCGCAACAGTGTCGCTCTGCCGGAAGGAAGCCAATTGGCCCAAACGTCGATATCGCCCCTTTTTGCGGAGGATGGGCTCTCGCAGATCATCCCGGACGGCCACGTGGCAGTTTCCTTTGGTGTCGACAACGTGCGGGGGCTAAGCGGCAATATTCGCCCCGGCGACCTGATCAACATCCTGCACACGCCGAAAGCGCCGCTTGTCCTGACGGTGAATCCTCCCGTGACGAGCACGCTGTTCCAAGCCGTCCCTGTCCTGGCGGTGGGAAAAAAACTAGCGATGGCTGATCATCCGATGGCTTCAGCGGGAGAAAAATTATCCAAGGACTCATCCGCCGAGGATACTCATGACGAATTAACAGTGATCACCGTTTCACTGAATCCTGTCGCCGCGATACGGCTGGCCCAAATCCGAGAAAACGAGGCGCTCAGTGTGGTGCTGCGTCCCCAGGGGGATAACCGGGTGGTGGAGGGTTTACCATGACTTCTAGCGCTGCCGCTGGACGATGGATTGTCGTGTCCGGCGTGCATCCTGATGCGGGGCCCGAGATGCTGTGTTGCCACTTGGCCGGCGAACTCGCATTACAGCACCATGTTCTATTGTGGGATGTCGACTCCGTAATCACGACAACGGCAAGAACATGCCGGGATCTAGCTCCTTACAGCGAATCCTTCTCGCCGCATCTGTTGCGCAATTTTTTGAGCCAACCCTCAAAGTCGATCAAGCTATTGCGGGGGCCTCTGGAAGGTGAGAGGGAAATGCAGAGAGAAATGTCCTATTTGCTAAAGAACACCTTTGATTACCTGCTGATATTAACTCCGCCTTCTTGGGAGCCGGGGTATCTCTCCTTGTTGGATGAAGCGCAAGCCGTGCTCCTTGTCGGAACGGGTGAGGCCGAGCAACTGGGTGATTTACACCGTCATCTGGAAGAGTTTGCCAGGCATAAATACCCTAGGGACTTAGGCCAGATCGTGCTCAACCGGGTTAAACGAGTCTCTCCAGAATTTTTATTACAGAGCGAGGAAACGTTAGACCGTCCCATCTTCGCTACCGTAACGGTGGCTTCGTTTGATGAAAATGTTCGTGCGTTGGCGCAGACATTGGCCACCCGATCGGACCTTTACGAGCGGCCCCTGCAAATCGAAGTGGGATCCGCGCAAGCCGTCCGGAGCCGGATTCATGGGAAACTGCTGGAAGCCACGGCCTCTTCCAGCGCTCCTGGGGATGCTCCGCCAGAGGCTGTGCTGGAGAAGCTCTTGGCACGAGAAAATTCGCTTCCTGCCTCGCGGGAAGTCCGCGGCCAGGTTTTTAAGGAGCTTATGAATGAAGTGACCGGTTTGGGCCCCCTTGAACCTTTGCTCAAAGACCCCGATATCGCAGAGATCATGGTCAACGGACCTCAAAATATTTTTGTCGAGAAAAAGGGCCGTCTCTTTCCCACCAACGTGCGATTTGACAGTGAAACTCAACTTCGCACCGTGATCGACCGAATCGTTGCGCCGATCGGTCGTCGGGTCGACGAAAGCACGCCGCTCTGTGACGGCCGCCTGTCCGATGGATCCCGAGTGAACATCGTGCTCCCCCCTTTGGCTTTGGATGGAGCGACATTGACGATTCGTAAATTCATGCAAAAACGACTGGGCCTTGAAGATTTGCTGCGTTTTGGAGCCCTTAATGAAGCGATGGCGCAATTTTTAACACGCTGCGTGCAGGCGCGAAAAAATATCGTGGTGTCAGGGGGCACCGGCAGCGGGAAAACCACGCTGCTCAATATCCTGTCGAGCCAGATCGCCCCGGACGAACGGATTGTCACCATCGAGGATGCCGCGGAACTGCGGCTGCAGCAGCCGCACGTTGTTCGTTTGGAAAGCCGCCCCGTCAATGCGGAAGGGGAAGGAGCCATTCCTATTCGGCGGCTGGTGATTAACGCTTTACGGATGCGGCCGGACCGTATCGTGGTGGGGGAGTGTCGCGGGGGCGAAGCCCTCGATATGCTGCAGGCGATGAACACCGGGCATGATGGATCCCTGACCACCCTTCATGCGAATAGTCCACGCGATGCGCTGGGACGCTTAGAGGCCCTGGTCCTGATGGCCGGGATGGATCTCCCTGTGCGTGTGGTTCGGGAGCAGATTAAAAGCGCGGTTCATCTGATCATCCAGATTGCGCGTTTGACCGATGGGTCGAGAAAAATCATCTCTATTACCGAGATAACCGGGATGGAAGGGGACGTCCTCACCACGGCAGAACTCTTTCGCTATCGTGCCGGCGCTTTTGAATCTACCGGTCTTGTCTCGCAGCGTGTGGAAGGAGTGCATGCCGCATGAAAGGGATCCGGTCCAAGTTCATCGCCTGCTGGAGTGGCTATAAGCGGCGTCATCGCTTTGCGCAGATCCCTGAACAGATGGCCCAGGACTTGGAAGTCATGGCCAGCGCATTGCGTTCCGGCACCAGTTTGGTACAAGCTGTCCAAGTGGCAGCCCATGAGGGCAACGGGCCGCTGGCAGAAGACTGGGAGACATTTTTGAAAGACATCCGCCTCGGGGCAAGTCTTGAGACGGCGTTACGGGAGCTGCAAATCCGCGTACCGATTGCACCCATGCGATCCTTCGCCACGGCCGTCAGCATCACACAAGCCAGCGGAGGCAATCTGGCCGGTGTTCTTTTAACGCTGGCCGGGACGTTGCGTCAAGAGATTACCTTCCAAGGCAAGCTCAAGGCCATGACGGCCCAGGGCAGGCTGTCCGGATATATCGTCAGCGCGATGCCTTTCTTCCTCATGTCGGCGCTTTATCTCTTGTCGCCCGAGCTCATGCGACCCTTCTTTGGAACAGCGGGGGGGGAGATGATTTTAGTCGTCGTAGTGGTCTTTGTCGCCATCGGAAGCTGGGTCATTAAGCAAATCGTCACCATTGAGGTCTAAGGATGAAACTGTTGATTTCGATGTGTTTATCCATCACTGCTGGCTGTTTCGTGCGGGGGCTAACACTCTGCATGGAGGGGGGCCGCCGTCCTTCCGGTGATTTTCTTACGGCGGCACTCCGGCGATTTGTTCAAGATCGGCTTCTTCCGCATAACATTCCCTGGCTTGATCGCTACGTCCGCCATGTTACCCCCATGATGCAGGAAATTTCACTCCCCGGCAACATGGATCTTCCGTTATTTCTTGGCCTGCATCTTTTAACGGCTTCATTAGTCGGCGCGGCAGCGATTTATCTCTTTCCCGATGGAATATGGGTTGCTCTGCCGGTCGCGGCCGCCATCGGCGGGAGCGTCCCCTATTTTTGGCTCTTGCAGCAGAGATCACGACTTCACACTATGTTGCTGAAAGCAATCCCGGAATGGCTGGAGCTCATGTCCTTGGTGATGGAGGCAGGCTTAGACCTGAGTGCGGGAATTCAGCAGTATCTTCAAAAGGGGGCGCCAGGGCCGCTGCAGAAAATGTTAGGCGGAGTTATTAAAGAAACGCAATTGGGGCGATCCCGCTCGGAAGCTCTCTCGAGCCTAGCCCAGAAGACGAGTTTCGGGCCTTTGCGGGACGTTTGTCGGAGCTTGGTGCAGGGGCTTTCTTTGGGAAGCAGTTTAGCTCCTTTGTTACGCGAACAAGGGGCTGCTTTGCGGACCAAACGCATGCAATTCGCAGAGAAGAAAGCGGCCGAGGCGCCGCTGAAAGTGCTCCTACCGCTCTTTGTATTCATCGTGCCGACGATTTTCCTTGTTCTGTTCGGGCCCGTGGCGATGTTGTTTTATCGTGGGGGATTTTGAAATGAGCTCGTCTTTGAACCGGACGGTGGCCTCCTTCTCGCTGGCTGGACTGCTTTTTGTCGCCGTAATTATGATCGGCCTGTGGGGACCGGAGGCCGGCCTGCTGCAGGATGCCTCTAGGGCAGAAACGGAGCGTTTGTTTCAAGCCTTTACGTCACCCTTAGCCCGGGCGATAGCGCAAAACGACGATCTTATGCGAATAGATGAATTGCATCGTCTTGAAAAGCTCCCAGGCGTGGTTGCCGCACGGGTCTTTACAATTGAAACGAAATCTCAGCATGAAAACTCACTGATCTGGGAAGGAAAACACGTCGGATACTTGGAGGTTCGTACGAGCAAAACTCGGTGGAAAAGGTGGCAGTACCGATGGTTGGAGCGGGCGATCGCGCTAGGCCTACTGTTCGTCCTTGCGGCTGCCGCATGCGGGCTATGTTGGATTCGTATGCAGGTTCACCACAAAGCGCGGGTGGGCAAAATGTTGCAGCGTGAGCATGAGCGAATGGAGCGGCTCCGCGACGCCGATAAAGTTTCAGCAGATGCCGAATGCAAACGCTGGCTGATGAATGCCATCGGATGGATGACGAGGGGGATGTTGGTCCTTGATGAAAGCCAGCATGTTGTGGCGGTCAACGCCGCTGCGATGGAGTACTTTAAGGTCGGCCAAAATATTTTGGGAACACATTGGCTGGATCACGTCCATTCTCGTCAATGGGCAGAGAATCTGCGGTGCTCCATCGAAAATCCGGGTTCGCGCGTACCGGCTCCCGGTTCTGAGACAAGCGACATCCCGTGGCTCTCGAGTCGTTTCGTCAACCCCGTGTGCGCTCAAGTCGGGAGTGTCTTCGGGGTCACGGTCACGGTCGCGGTCGGAGTCGGCGTCGGGGTCGCGGTCGGGG
>JBGPLV010000046.1:0-9381 GCA_041486625.1 Elusimicrobiota bacterium | reverse complement strand
GGAGCAGGAAGAGGAATCGGAAGAGCGGTTGCAATTGCGTTTGCCAAACAGAAGGCGTCCCTGAGTCTGATTGCCCGTACCCTGGGAGAACTGGAGCTGGTCGCTGGGGAAATTGGCAACGCCGATTTAACCCCAATGATTCAGCAATGTGACATCGCAGATCCCCAACAGGTTGATAAAGCTGTCGATGCCACATTTGACGCACAACAAAAGACCTTCGATATAAATGGGGAGAAGATTAAGATCGATGGCGTCATTACTGCCGTGCCGACTTATTTGCATTTAAATATTGCGAAACAATGGGCATCGAAGGGCATCTGGGTGTGGGCAGACAAACCAATCGTTATGATCGACGAAATCAATGCTCTTCGCGAGCTGCAGCGGAAGCATCGTCGAATCTTCGGCGTCGATTTCTTTATGGACAGCGATGCGCTCGTATGGCTCCTTAAAACAGCCCCACATTTGTTTGATGAAATTGGTCCATTGGAAACATTAAGTGGTCGCTGTATTGAACCATGGTCTCTTACGAAAGAATTTGGGAAAAGGGGACGGTGGCTGACCAATCCAAATGAAAGTGGGGGAGGGCTATGGATTGATCAAGCCGTGCATCCTCTCGCTATGATCTTCTGGGTTTTAGAATTGCGCGGCATTGGCTTGGATAGAATTGTTGTGGATGACGTCTATAAGAGCAGGGAAGATGCTGTTCCTCCAGCAGCGGAAACCTATTTTTGGATGCGAGGTCACGTTAATACACCGGAAGGCCGCCCGATAAAGATTCTGGTTGATAATGGTAAAGGAACAAATGACTACTTTTATGGCTTCTCAGCCCAAGGCGAGCGCGGTTCTATCGAAGTTTCCGTTGGAACTGAGACCTCAGATCCCTATGTCAAAGTGACATCCAAGAGTACTGACGGCCCCGATAAAATTAAAATCTACCGGTTCGAACATGGTGGATTAGGCTACACGAGGACTTTTTTCGATTTTCTAATGCAACTATATGGTTCGCCACACAGCAGCGGGGCCACTGTTGAGCAACGATTCAACGCTACAACAGCTTCCGTATCCACTGTTGGTGACGGCTATGAAAAAGCTAAAGAAATCCCCGATCAAATCTATACGCTTGGAGATAGGCCCGTCGTGCCGGAGCGCGTTCCAGGCGAAATCGCTCAGGAAATTCCTCAGCGTGGAATACCTTTCTTTTTGCAAAGTGTGATGACTTCGCCTATCTATGTTATTTATAAAGTTACCTTGGGTTTGGTAAAGCTGGTTCTCGCTCTAAAGGCACCATTCATCATTGCGATGGCAGTAGGAACGTTGTTTGTCCCTACTCTTGTGTTCGTCCTGACACTAAAATACCTGATTCCGCTCCTTATGCCGAGAGCACACACCTCAGTTTTTTTATCATCCGACTCAACAGTAACGATATACCGGCCTTCGCGTGCCGCCTGAAGCTTCTCCGCCTTGCTGCTAGATCTCATAATTGGATATTGCAATATAGGATCATTAATTCCATCATGAGACGCAATATGGAAGTGATGATATGACTCTCACCGAAACCCGTCAGTGGATGTCCCGTTACAGCAATGTCCTTTTCTTTGTTGGGGGATTCGTTTTTGACGTTTTTACGCTTGTCCGCATCGACTCCGTCCTCGATTTGGTCTACCAAAGCGTCTATCTCGGCCTTATCACGCTCATCCTGGTCCGCCAAATTCGGTTTGAGCAAGGGCTGTGGCAGCCGTCGGGTTGGATCGGGAAGATCTGGCATTACGAGACCGAGGCGATTCACTTCTTCTACGGCGGGCTTCTCAGCGCTTATGTAATTTTTTACTTCAAGAGCACCACCGCGTCCCGTTCCGGTGTTTTCCTTATTTTGACGGCTCTTCTCCTATTTGCCAACGAGATGCCTCAGATCAAGAAAGCAGGATCGCGCATGCGGCTCGGGCTTCACGCTTTTTGTCTGGTGTCATACCTGAACTACCTGATTCCAGTTCTCGCCGGACGGATGGGCTGGTTGACGTTTGCGCTGGCCGTCATGCTCACGACCGCAAGCTCCTATTACCTCGTTCGCCATCTGGGTCGCTTGATGCCGGAACCCAGGAGGGCCATGTTTACCATGGGATGGCCGCCTGCCTTCATCCTGACATTGCTGGTGGTCTTCTATGCGATGAAATGGATCCCGCCGGTCCCTCTGTCAATGCAATATGGAGGGATTTATCATCAGGTTGAAAAACAAGTCGACCAGTATCGTCTGATCTATCCGAAACCACCCTGGTACCGTATCTGGCAGAGGGACAGCCGACCATTTTTGGCACGGCCTGGAGACTCGATCTATTGTTTCGTGCGTGTCTTCGCGCCACGCCGCTTCACCCACCAAATTTATATGCGGTGGAGCGTCCAGAACCCGCGCAGCGGCAAGTACCAGTTTGCGGACCGCATTGCGCTGCCCATCTATGGGGGGCGGGGAGAGGGCTTCCGGGGATACGGAGTGAAATCTAACTATGAACCCGGGCGTTGGCGCGTGGAGGTCCAGACAGAAGACGATCGGACGATCGGCGCTGTTCCATTTACGGTCATCCCAGATCCCACTACCGAACCACGGGTCTGGCGCGAACACCGGATGTAGCTATCTAGGCTCCGCTTTTTCGATGGATACGTGGCTGAGAGTGATCCGGGTTCCGATAAAGCTTGCCCGGTATAGCTTCCGAGCCCCTTCCTGGTCTAGCCCAACGCAGATATGTGGAAAACGTTCATGGTCCTCCGCGTTAACCGGCGGTCCATGCAGAATTAGCGCGCTGTTGGTGAATATCACGAATTCTCCCAGGGCGTTCGAGCGAACGGATGTCCCAACCTGCGGCGGGACCCACTGGAGTGTGCCATTTACCTCTTCCGATTTCCCGCGTTCCGGGTGGGCAAAGCGTTCTTTCGAAACGATGCGAACAGTGGCCGGCAGGTTACCTGGAGCACCACCGAACGATCGCAGGGGGATGTAGGAGATCAGGGTGCTTTGCAGCGGCTGTTCCGCGCGCATAAGAAAGACTCTTTGCAATGCCGGGTTGATCAGAAGCGTCGTGGTCATGATCTCGAGCTGTTTTTCCAGAAGCCGGCGTTCTTCCTGCAATGAGATCCCCGATTCAAAAAGCGACTTCTCGGTGAGGGCGTGGCCGGAGAGTCCCGCCTTTAACTGTTCCAAATCCATCGTTTTGAGCGTTTCTAGGGACGCCATATGTTCACGGGCGGCAGCGGTCTGCTCAAGCACGCGTGACAGATTCTTTTGGAACGACCGCTCATTTTCCACAGCCTGCTTCAGCCACCTGGGAGTCATATAGAGTCCCACCAGAATGCCTGCACCCGTGGCTGCGACGAGCGCGGGATGGGCCCGTCTGAAAAGTTTTTCAAGCAAGGCGGGCCAATCCATTAGTAGATGTACACTTTCGTTCCTCTCGGGACCGTCGCATAGAGACGCAGCAAATCCTGCGCTCCAAGCCGTACGCAGCCGTGAGACACCGAGTGGCCAAGGACCGCTTCATTTTGGGTCCCGTGGATCAAATAGCCGTCGCCCAAGTTAAAAACATAGGCTCCCAGTTCTCCTGCAACGTGACGGCTGGCGTCCTCCGGCGGCGGGACCACTTTGTTTTCTTCGACAAACGCCCAATCGGGCTTCGTCCAAATGGGTTTTTCGATTTTTTCACGGATATCGAATTGGCCCCGGGGCGTCACAAACTCCCACCGACGGCCGGTCACCTTATCCACCAAAATCCCGCCCTTGCCCACCGAGCAATCCGCGTCCCAGAGAAGAGTGAGCCCTTTCTTGACGTAAAGTTTGTTCGCTCGGGTATCCACGAGAATATGGAGGTCATTTCGGATGTGGTGGCTTACTTTGTAACGGAGCGTTTCCACTTCATCCACCATCGCGCGCTGTGTGCGGATGAAGCTTTTGCTCTGGGGAAGGAGATTGACAAGACCCTGCAGAAACTCGGCCTCGTGGGTCCGGTCCCGAATCGCTCGAGTCGATTCCTCAATGCGATGGGAATCCTGAAGGAGTCCCTGGGTGAGAACCTGCGTGCGCTGGACCCCTCGATAGAAAGTGATGAAGGCCTGTTCGTTGCGGTAGATCCCCAAGCCAAAAGCCGATAACCACAGGAGACCGGCGCCAACCGTGAGTCCATTCTTAACGGGGTCCGTCATGCGTTCTTACGAGGGAGCGTCGTATTCTTCGCGGTAGATCTTGACGAAGGAAAGGAAGCTGGCGACCAGAATGGGTCCCAGGATAAAGCCGAGAAATCCATAAAGCTTAATGCCACCGACGATGCTGAAGAAAATGAGAATAAAAGGCATTTGCGCGCGCGAGCCAATGAGAATGGGCTTTAAAAAATTGTCGATGATTCCCACAACACCGATCGCCCACACGAGTAGAAAAATCCCCCATCCTGTGCTTTCGCGCATGACAGAAAAGGCCACCGGCAACGTCACGAGGACCGACGCCCCCAGCATGGAGGCCATGCTTGTCCCGATACCTAAAACAACGGGAAGACGAACGCCGGCAATTAAAAACCCCATCATGGCAAGCGCACCCTGCGTCGCCGCTGTCAAAAATGAACCGATCACAACCGCTCGAAATGTTTCATACACACGCTTGGCTACGATCTGTTTATGATTGACCTGCATAGGAATCAGGGAAAGCACCCACTGCAAAAGACGCTCCCCATCCCGAAAAGCGAAGAACAGGACTACCGAAAGAATCAGTGCGTTCATCAATGTCACCACAATGTTTTTGAGCGCGTGAGAAACCCATGCCGTGGCCTGGGACCCAATGGTCTGGGCATTTTCCAGAAGAACTTGCCTGATATCCACATTCATGCGTGTAAAAATCTCTGATACATAATAAAGGCCTCGCTGCATAAATCCCGGCAAATGATTTACCAATGTGGGCCAATCGCGGCTGCGGACTTCCTCTAGAAGACGTTGCGCCGCAGGCGTTAGTTCCGCGGTTTCCCGGATAAAAAACCAACCCAGGCCGATCAAAGGAAGAACGGCTAGGAACAAGACACATAACGTGGAAAGAAGAGCGGACAGGGTTGGGCTTCGCAAAATCCGCAGCGCCCGCCGGTGCAAAGGATAAAATGTCATGGCCAGCATAGCCGCACCCAACGCCGCCGTGAAAAAGGGGCGAGCCAATAAAAACAGCTGGTACAGGATAAGCGCAAAGGCGCCGAAGAAAAAAATGCGGACTAAAACGTCCCGCGTTAAGGGGTGTTGATTCATGCGCGGTTTAGGGAAGCTTCTCGTCCAGAACCTTCTTGGATTGAGCGGCTCTGTATTCTTTCAATTTCTTCTTGAGCTCGGGGCGGCTGAGCGAAAGAATGGCGACCGCGAAAAGTGCCGCGTTGGTCGCTCCGGCTTTTCCGATGGCCAACGTCGCGACCGGAATTCCGCCCGGCATCTGCACGGTGGATAAAAGGGAATCCAGACCGCTTAAGGCGCTCGTCATGGGAACGCCCAGAACCGGAAGCATCGTGTGTGCCGCCGCGACTCCGGCCAAATGGGCAGCCCCTCCCGCCGCGGCAATCACGACCTCCACGCCGCGCGACTCGGCTTTGGACACATACTCCGCCGTTTGCTTCGGCGTCCTGTGGGCAGAAAGCACCCGGCACTCATGCGCGATACCGAATTGGGTCAAGGCGGCATCTGCTTGCTGCATCGTGTCCCAATCCGATTTACTGCCCATGATAATCACGACGAGCGGCTTAATCATCGAGCTCCTCTCCGCCACTAAGCCTTGGCGGACCCGCCTAAGACGTAGTGGCGGGCGAGCCATCAGTTTACAACTTTCTCTCGCTGCAAATAGACCAGCAGCAGACTGATATCGGATGGAGTGACACCGGGAATGCGAGCAGCTTGTCCGACGGAGGCGGGCCGAATAGCCTTGAGCTTCTGACGGGTCTCCGTGAGAAGGCCCTTGATGTCATCAAAATTGAATTCAGATGGGATGTGACGGCGTTCCATGCGCGCGAAGCGGTTGATCTCGCACGTCTGCCGGCGCAGATAGCCGTCGTACTTGATCTGTACTTCGACCTGCTGCCGGACCTTTTCGAAGGACCAAGGGGACAGCTTCGCCTCACCCTCGGCTTCGCCGGTCCCTCTCCCGTCGGGAGAGGGTGCCGATAGGCCGGGTGAGGCAACCAACCACTCCATCGGTAAGCTTTCGCCTTGTCGTAACCGTTTCGCCAGCGTTTCTTTCGTCTCGGGATCGCGTGTTTTCTCAAGGTGCTCCAAATTCTTTCGCACGAGCACCTGATACTTTTCAAAAGCCTCGTAGGCGCCATCGTCGATCAATCCGATACGCCGCCCGTGCCCGATCAACCGGAGATCGGCGTTGTCCGTCCGCAGATGCAGCCGGTATTCGGAACGTGACGTGAACATCCGGTAGGGTTCATCGATGCCCTTCGTGACCAAATCATCGATCAGAACCCCGATATAAGCCTCATCACGCTTCAGAATCAGCGGCTCCTCGCCTTTGATCTGGAGCGCCGCGTTGATTCCGGCGATCAAGCCCTGGCCGGCGGCTTCTTCATAGCCGGTCGTGCCGTTGATTTGCCCGGCGAAATAGAGATTCCCGACGCGTTTAGTCTCAAGCGTGGGTTTTAGCTGGGTGGGGGGGCAGTAGTCATATTCCACCGCATAGCCCGGGCGCATCACCTCGGCTTTCTCCAAACCGGGGATGGAGTGAACAATCTTGATTTGTACATCCTCCGGAAGACTGGTGGAGATGCCGTTCACGTAAATTTCTTCCGTGTGGTATCCCTCCGGCTCGAGGAATATATGGTGCCGCGTCTTCTCGGGAAACTTCACGACCTTATCCTCAATGGACGGGCAATAGCGCGGGCCTTTGGATTTGATCACGCCGGAGTAGAGCGGCGAGCGGTCCAAGTTATCACGGATGATCTGATGGGTGTCTTCGTTCGTATACGTAATCCAACAGGGGAGCTGGGGCTGCGTGATCTTTTCCGTAAAGTGCGAGAAGGGAACGGGGGGTTCATCCCCGGGCTGTTTTTCGCAGACGCCAAAGTCGATGGTCCGCGCGTTGAGTCGCGGAGGCGTTCCGGTTTTCAGTCGACCAATCTCAAACCCAAGCTCGCGCAAGGGGTCGGACAAGTGCTGAGCGGAGTGTTCCCCAGCGCGCCCTCCAACATTTTGAGTGAGCCCGACATGCATGAGACCCTTGAGGAACGTCCCGGTGGTTAGAATGACCGTCTTTCCTTTATAAACCGTTCCGGTCTTGATTTCGATGCCGGCCGCGCGGCCATGCTCGGTCAAGACCCGAACGGTTTTGCCCTGCTTCAAATCCAAATTCGGCTGGCGTTCGATCACATGCTTCATTGAGAACTGGTAAAGCTTCTTATCGCACTGCGCGCGGGGAGACTGAACGGCGGGGCCGCGAGCGGAGTTCAGCATCCGGAACTGAAGGCCGGAACGGTCCGTGTTTTTGCCCATCTCGCCGCCCAAAGCGTCCACCTCGCGGACGATCTGCCCTTTGGCGAGACCCCCAATCGAGGGGTTGCAGGACATCTGCCCGACCGTGTCGAGGTTCATGGTGACCAGAAGCGTCGGCAGCCCCATGCGCGCGGCGGCGAGCGCCGCCTCGCAGCCCGCGTGGCCGGCTCCCACGACAATCACGCTATATTCTTTTGAATAGATGTGCATGGTTTGTAGGGGCGCACAGCTGTGCGCCCTTACATCTCTCTCCTCTGAAAATAATCGATGATGCCTTCAGCCACCGCCATCGCCAGATGCGACTGATTCGCCTCCTGCGACAGCTCCTTTCCTTCCACGCGGTTGGATAGCACGCCCAGCTCAACCAACACGGCAGGCATGTGGGCCGAAGCGCTGACAAAACTACGGCGCTTAATGCCGTTGTCGCGATGGCCCGGAAGCGCGTTCGCCAGGGCCCGGTGAATGTTTTCAGCCAGCTCCCGGCTGCCCCACCGGTAAAAAAACGTCGTAAATCCTTTAAACCGTCGGTCCCGGTTCCAGTCGCAGTGGATGCGAATATAGGCATCCGCCCTTACGAGGTTGGCCAAGATGGCCCGGCCGCGGTTGTCGGCTTGAGCCGAGTAGCCGTATCGCCAGGGATTGGCCCGCGTGCGCGTCATATACACCTTGGCGCCCTGGGCCTCGAGTAGCGGAGCGATGGTTTCAGCGACATGCAGCGCCACGTCCCGTTCCAACGCGCTCCGGCGGCCTTTTGCCCCTGGATTAATGATCTTCCCGGCGTCATTTTTAACGGCATGGCCCGGATCGAGCACTAACACCTTGCCTTCTAAGGGTTTTACGGGAGCGGCCGCCTCCAGGCGCCAAAGACAAAAGCCACTGAGGATAGTGGTGACTAATAAGGAATGCCGGAACCGCACCGCGGCTTATCTTAAAAGGTACACATGGTCGCCGCCGCGGGCGCGATTGACCACTTTAATGCCGACGCTGTCCTTAGGTCCCGCCTGCGTGACGGGAGCATGATCAATCTGCATGGAGTCCACCGTCTGCTGAAGGTTCGTGGTGTGTCCGAGGACCTGGATCTTTTGCCCCACGGAAACGGGCGCTTGGAGCGTGAGCGCGATCACGCCGATCTTGGCGAAATAGTCCTCCACAAAACCCAAGAGAACACTATTAGTGGGAGCGATGACGCCCGGCTTTGGGGGTGCGGCGGCGGCTTTCACTTTAGGCCGTTTGGGAGAAGACTTTTTGACCTTCGCCTTCGCCTTCGCCTTGGCTTTTGCCGGCTTCCGGGCCTTCGCTTTCTTGGCCGCTTTGGGTTTGGCTTTGGCACGTGCTTTTTTCTTCTTCATAACAGCCTCCTTCCGCTAGATACCATCCTGAAAATGGTACTTTTTCTCCGACGATGTTGGCAATGCAGGCAATGTAGTATAATTCCGCCGCTATGCCAAAAAGAACGTATCAACCGAATGTTCGCCGTCGCGCCAAAACGATTGGATTTCGAGCCAAAATGAAGACGCCGGGAGGCCGGCGGGTGCTGAAAAGCCGCCGCCAAAAAGGCCGCTGGCGGCTCATTCCCGAGTAGTTTCTTTTGGATCAGCGTCCTCCAAACGAACTGGCGGACGGGCGCCGGACGTCTGGCGCCCGGTTTCGCTGGGACGAACGACTCCACAGGAAAAGTGATTTTAAGCGAATCTTTAAGGAAGGTCGGCGACTAAGCGCCTCCGGGTTAACGATGTGGGTCTGCTTGCATTCCGCAGAGGGGGAAACTCAAAAACCCCGGTTGGGACTGGCGGTTCCCAAAGCGTATGGTAATGCCGTGGCGCGGAACCGGCTGAAGCGTTTGCTTCGTGAAACTTTTCGACTGAACAAAGTCAAGTTACCTCCCGGCGT
>JBGPLV010000045.1:0-9512 GCA_041486625.1 Elusimicrobiota bacterium | reverse complement strand
ATGGGTGTAAACAATCAAACTTAACGCTTTCGACAACACCCCCCGATCGTCCTTTTTGCCCGTCCTCTTAAATATCGCATAGGCCAGATTAAACGCGCTCAAAGCCGCATGCCACTCCGTTTTTATCTCCGGCCCCAGGCGCATCGGGTACAGATGAGAAGTGGCCGGATAACGGCGGGCAAAAGCAAAACGAATGGCCTGAAACAACGGCAAGCGCCGCAGATCCTCAGGAAGGTTGGGCTGCTTGTCAGCATCCTGCGTCATGAACTCCATGGATCGGGTGGACAACAAACCTGAGTCCAGAGCTTGCCGAGGCCATAGGACGTGGTTGGCATAGACCAGGGAAGTTTTCTGGCTTGCCTGTGCCGGCAGCTTTTCAACAACCACACTAACAGCGGGTGGAGCGTCACCGGAGATTGGTAAAACCACCGCCCGGATGCGGTAGCCGCTCCGTTCTATTTGAAGACGAGTGATGTTAGGCGGGCGTTCACCTTTCGCCACGGCGTTTTCAATTTGAGCGACAAATTGAATCTCGTCCGAATCTGTCAGCACGGGATTTTCTGTTGGCGGCTGCAAGGCTTCCGACATTGGAAGCCTCACTTCTTCGATCCTAGGCGGGATTGAAGGCTTTACTGCAGGAGCTGGTGCCCCTGCCAAAGGAGCGGCAGCCGTGGCGGTTGGCACTGGCTGCGTTGGCGGTTTTTTCTCTGGCAATGGGGCGTGAAGCGTTTCCCGAAAAATGGTTACAGATCTTGCGGTGGGGCTGAAGGTGAACAGATTTCCATCCGGAAATCGCACCGTTAGTCGTTCATCGGGACCTTTTCCTTCTGTCCGAAAAATAGTGCCAGAACCATAATTCGGGAAAGCCACCCGGCCTCCTCCCCGAAGGATAATGGGTTGACCCGACCAAATCTCATGACGAGTGCTGGGTGCGGGTGGCTTTGCTGACGGTTCCGACCGACGTTCTCGTTTTTCTTCCCTAGGGAGAGCACCCATTCTCTCCAGGACGGTTTGTCTTGCCCGCGACATACGCCGGTGCGGCTGCGTTGACATTGTATGAGCAGAAGCCGCCGAGGACGCCGGTGGCGGAGCCTCAGAAACGTGGGGCTCTGGAGGTGGCGCTGGCTGAGGAGACTTTGCGGGCATATTCGCCGCCAAAAGGCTATCCAAGCCGTCCGACAATTGGCGTGTTTCCTCCTGAGTCAGTCTGAGGAGGCCACTCATATAACCTTTCAACAACATACCTGGAAGCTTAGCGGCTTCCAGTATTCGTTGTTCGCCAAACTGTTTCACCGCGCTTTGAGTCCGTTCGTTGAGTACCGCAACTGTCGGGATGGGTGCCGAATGCGCTTGCGGCGGATTTATGACGGGTTCCTCCACCAACGAAGAAGGTGGTTCCTGGAGGACATCGCGCGCCGGTGGCGAAGCTGCATAAACTAGCGGCTCTGGAGGTTCGGGCGTTTCGAGAAGTGCGGAACGCTTTCCAAAGAGAATCACAACCGCGATTTGTCCACTTCTCCGTTCGGTCGCGAAGATCCTCCCGCCCTGAGATTCGAGATGAGGCTGGATTGCCTCCAGTACGGGTGGCGGAATTATCGCGCCGTTGTATTCCATGCGTAACATGTCTGTCCGTTTTAATGCTTTGCCCGATTCAATAATCAACATCTGATTTTCCGACGGCGCCATTGCTCGGCAGATTTCGAGAAGCAATGACGAGAGAATGGAGCCCCAATCGAGTGGATAATCGCTAAAATTATGCCGCCAGGGGGAAACATCGACATGGAGGGCGAACCGCGTAAGATTCAGTTGCTCCATACCGGTGACTTGCAGTAAGGAAGATGTCAAGGCTTGCGCAAAGGCCTCCCCGAAAGCCGGATCGCTGTATTCCCAAGTCTCGCTGCGGACCTCAGCCGCGAGATTCTCGTGACGAGCGATGGATGGGGGAGGCGTTGCAGACGTGAGTTCTGCATCGGACACCGTTGGTGGAGGGTGCGTTGCGGCCGTGCTCGCCGTAAAAAGGCTATCTAAGGCGGCCACCAATTGGCGTGTTTCCTCCTCAGTGAGTTCGCGGAGGCCCTCCATAAAACCGCGCAACAACATACCTGTAAGATTGGATGGCTCAGCGGCTTCCAGAATTTGTCGCACGCCAAACCGTATCATCGCGCTTTGTGTCCACTCGCGGAGCACCGCCACTGTTGGGACAGTTGCTGCATGCGCTTGCGGCTGCCTTAAAACTAACTCCTCCTCCAGCGAAGAAGATGGTGCCTGGGGCGAAGGGGGTAACGACGGAGGAGCCGGCGGGGCGGGAGCCCGGACAGCCGGTGGCCGAACCGAAGAGGCAAGGGACGGAACAAACCTTGGTGTGGGTTGCACTGAGAGAGCGGCAGCAGGCTTAGGTATTCTGCTCTCTTCGACAATAGTCACTTCTGGATGGGATGTGTTGAAAGTAAATTGTGCTCCGCTAGGTAACTCCACCGTTATAAGCTCGCCGGTTCCTTTGACTGGATGGTTCATCGCAGTGATTCTTGCGAAGCCAAAACCTGGGAACTCTACGCGTCTTTGTTCCCTGAAGACGACCGGTGTGCCCACCCAGGCGCGGGGCTCCTCTCTAGCAGGCGACGCTCGTCCTTGTTCGACTTGAGGGAAAGATTCCTCTGCGGCAATTTGTCCTGTATTACGCAATGAATCCGCTTGCCATTCAAAGAACCGACCTATCGAACTAGGAGCCAATTCTTCTGCCGCTTCTAATATTTTTGTCAAAGTCTGTTGCGCTTTCGTCAAAACATCTTCCGACGCCTGAAGAGCAACCGGTACAAGGTGGCGAAACGCTTGCCATGCGGTCGGCCAATGTGTACGCGCCGACGCTGTCGGGAAAAGCCGCTCCACCGCCGTCCTCAGAGCATCGATCAGCTTGGTTTCCGCGGAAGGAGCATCAGGTTCTCCTGTCACGGTTTGGACGGGTGCTACCTCTGGTGCCGGGGGCCCTTCCGGTTCCTCATGGCGAGCGATGAATGTGGGCGGCACTGCAGGCGGCGCAGGCCTTGGCGTGGCTTGCGCCGGAGTTGACTCAGATCTCTCTTGTAAGGCTACTTCAAGCTCTGCTGCCGCTGCCGTTTCCTCTTCCTCTGCGGATGGACCTGAAGGCGCTAGAAATCTTTCCTTAACCAGTTCTAGTTCAGGAAACAAATAGAACAGCGCATCCATATGGCTTCCCCGAAAAAGAGGGTGCTCCTTTTGATTAAGGAGCTCTGCAAATCCATGTTCGATAAACCAGGGTCTGGTGATGGCATAGATTTTTTCGGGAGAGGGTGAAATTCCCAGAAGCCCAACCAGTTTTTGTTTCCAGGGGTACAATTCCCTCGGTGGTGTCTCAAAGTCGAAATCTGCGATCGATGCTAAGCCTATATATTTCACAGGATAGCTGCCCGGTTCAAAGGCGACTTCCACAACGGGCAAAGGGAGCTGGCCAGGGTGCAATTCATACGTAAGACTTACTAGAACACCAATCAATCTTCGGTGTTTCTTTCCATGACGGGCTAGAGCCATTGTTTCTCCTGCCTCATCTTCACCTGATTCAAGAAGTTTGTGTACATAGACAGGCTGCCCAAGACGGAGAATACGATACCCTACCTCTATGCTCGCGAGACGCGCCCCTGCGACGCCGTTATCTCGCTGAATACGAATCTCGCGATTGACGAAGGTCCAGGAAAAATCTTGGATGGCTTCGAGATCCTCATTCATTATTCCAACAGGTCCTTCATTTTCCAGGAAACGCAGTAAATCTCGTGCACTGATTTTCAAACCAGCCTGTTCTGCAAATTTTGCGCAAAATTCGGCGGGTTTCACTCTCATTACACGTTGGATGCGGCCAAATGTTTCGGAGAGTTTGAACCATGCTTGTTCGTGCCTTTCGGCTAGAGCGACTTCTCCGGACGAATCGGCAGCTCCCAACGACGGATAATCCGGCTCCTCGAGATGAGAGCGATGCCTTGGTGGCTCATAAGGCACGCTCATACGGCCGCCAAGGGGCACGGGAGGAAGGTTTCTCTCAGTGTCCCGGGTTCGTTTTGTGCCATGATCTGTTACCGTTTCTAGTGCAGAGTCAGCAATAGGCGCTGGTCTAGTGGACTCTGGTGCGGGTGGCGTTGCTTGTTTTTCTACTGATAGGCGCTGGCGACGTATTCCGGTCCGTGGACGAGCGGCGGGCGAGGGTGGTGCTGCAGCGGCCGGTGGTGTCGGTGTTGGCCCCACGCCAGGTACTGTTGGTCCAGGTACTGTTGGTCCAGGTTCTGCAGTCGGAGGGGCAGCTTTCTCAAGTTCTGTGGAATTATCCAGAAGCCGGCGCGCTCTCACGACCGCTTGTACCCAGCGTTCCTGCAGCGTCATTCCTGGCTTCTCAGAGTGGGAAAAGGCGGTGTAGGCAGAGCGTAGAGGGGCCACTCCTTCCTGCCCAGTGTACTGCGTACTGAAATAGCGTCCTGGCCGTTCCACGTCTAAACCCGTCCTGGCGGCCTTAACGATTCGCTCCAGCTGGCGGTCCAAATGGTCGACACCTAAATCCATATCTGTCTCGGACACCCTGGGAGTAGCGGCAGGCACGGGCCGCGCCTCACTTTCCAGTGCGGACTTTTCTTCGATTACAGATAGAGTTGTCTGCACCTTGCCGTGTAGATCACCATAGACCTTCAATAGGTTGATCAGACGCTTTTCTCTTCGTTCCCTTTTATCGGGCTTGTCTTTCGTTTTCGCCGTAAGATCGTGTAGCGTCCCGAGCTTCTTGGCCACGGAAAGCTTGTTGAGATCTCTAAAAAGAGTAATCAGGCTACGGATTGTTTGAATAGTGATTCCATGCGCTATTGCCAACGGGAACAACAAAACAAGGACATAGGGATTATGTTGGTATATCAACCTCATAGCTTCGGCGCGCGGAGGTAGACCCATCATCTGCTGCAATTGGACGATGACCTGGACGGTTTCAGGCTTCGAGCCGAGTAGGTCGGCGCGCGTTTCCAACAATTCAGAAAAATCGTCAAGGTGCCGCTGGAGATAAAGCCCGTTGTTGTAGACCCGCTTGGGGCTCTGCCGCAACAAAAATCGTCGCATCGCGAAAGACTCCATCCGCTTACGCTTGGTATTCTTGAGCCCCATTTGCTTTAACAACCACAGCGTCTGCCGCTCCTTATTTCGGAAGCCAGGGAATTCCTTCTGTAATGGAATAAGATCCTCCTCGGAGGGAGTGGGCGGTTCCTCGTCTGGCATCTCATCGAATAGAACAGGGCTCGCTACGGCGCCGGCCGTGGCTGGCGACACGGGGGTGTCCTTTTCCTGCTCCGGAGGGCTCGTGGTGTAATCGTGCAAAAGGCTTTTTGCCTCTTTCCGAGAGATATAGCCCAGTTCGACGATGGCTTGGCCGAGGTCGTATGGAGACGAAATTCCAAACTCTCGTATCACTTGTTCAAAGCGTTTAAGATCCGGTTGTTGGGAAGTGCTAGCGCGGTGCGATATCCCAAAGAAAGCGGCGGCGGCGCAACGACGGGCATCCTCAAATTCGATCTTTCCGCATTTGCGCGACGTTGGCTCTACCAAACCTTGGACATCCATCTGTTTGCTGAAGGCATCCAATACGGGTGGCGGTGCTTCAATATCTTTCAAATTACCCGGTATGACGCTCTGTAGGAAAAAGTAGGAGCCGTCTGCTTTAGGCGCGACCACGAGTATGCCAGCCGGTTTCTCTGGGTGGCCGCGATGGTAAATTTGAGTGGTAATGGCAAAGTTTTTGCCGTCAGGCATCGGATCGATGTGAACCTTTGCGAGGAATTTCTTGGAGTACCGCTGGGTGGCTTTTTCCTCAAACGTGTCCTGGCTAATGCCAAAGATCATTTTGAAGGGGTCTAGTTGGCCGAGCCCTTCTCGCTGGTCGGAGGTTTCCTGAATCAATTTTTGATCGGAACGCCTTAACAAACGGGAAGCGGCTGTTGCCATAGTCTCAAGCGTCACCGGGAACTTCCTATCTTCACGGCCGCTCCCTGTTTTCTCCGAGTCGGGTAAGATCACAGGGAGCAGAAGTAGCCCAAAAGCGAATCCAGAACGCGCGGAGAGATAGCCGTACACTGCTCCTATGACAATGCTGACCGCCGCTGTGATACGTAGAGCCGTTGTAATGCCAGGTTCTGCCGCGACGCGTTTTGCCTTGTGCCATGCGCCCAGCAGGCGATCGAGCCGAGCGGTGCTCTGTGAAGCGAGAGACGGTCGCACCTCCAAGAGTGTTAGCATCATGGCTTCAGAAGCAAAGAGCTCTGGATGGAAAGAAACCTGGTGTGCGACCGAGTGACCGGCAGGATAAGCTAAGACCGATGCCATGGCTGGGTCACTGACAAAGCAGAAGGTTAACAGGAGCGCGATGGCGCGTTTGATGAGGGGTCGCGAGTGCATTTTTGGCCTAAAAGACGATAGCAAACAGCTTGCGCGGGACGAATAGAGCGGAAGACCAAAAATCTGGTGCCAATAGACCCCAGTAGTTTATGGGCCTCCAAAATGGGCTGATAATTCAGCTAGACGATTGCGACCATGCGTCTGCCTGCCGGCAGGGTCGATGGCTTATGAAATGGCAATCATGCGATCAATGGCTTGGCGGGCTTTGGCGGCGTTTCGAGTGGACAACTTTTATCGAATATCCAAATGCAACTTTATGGCTTTTTCGACCTGATCCATGACGGAGAGATCCAACGTGGGCCCAAGCGGAAGTCCACGGAGGCGTCTTTTATCAATGGAGCGAATATGATGCGCCATGATTTTTGAATCCTCCGGAATGCCGCCTTGGCCTTTTAGAATCTCCACCTCAAAAGGGTAGACGCGCTGGACTTTGGATGAAATAGCCAGCACGGTGACGGTACCGGCGTGTTCATTGTTGTGGTCGTTGGAAACAACGAGCGCCGGACGTGTCTTATTGGCTTCCGACCCAAGAGTGGGATCAAAAACCACCTGATACATTTCGCCGCGCCGGATCACAGGCCATCTCCTGTGGTAGTTTCCCAATCCTTTAGAAGGTCCTTTTCCTCTTCGGCGCTCGCCCGATAGGCCGCAGCAAGCTCTTTCCTTTCCTTTTCTTCTTCCTGGCGTTGGAATTTCTCTTTCAAAGCTTCTGAAATAAAGGCGCTGATGTTCTTAATCCCTTTTAAATGCTTACCGATATCAATAGGCACTGTAATGTTCATTCTAATAGTATTCATATACACCTCCTAGGTGTATAATATCATGAATATATGCTCATTTCAATGGTTTCTTTAGCTCAAACGATGGCGACCATGCGCCTGCCTGCCGGCAGGCAGGGTCGATGGCTTATGAAATGGCCATCATGCGATCAATAGCTTGGCGGGCTTTGGCGGCGATCTCGGGCGGCACTTCAAGCTCTTTGTTTTAGGCGTTTTTCGACGGACTATGCAAACGGCGCTAACTAATACCAGTCAACGAGCGGGAGATGAGGAATGCGCGAAAATTCTTGCGTGTTATGGGTCACAAGTGTCGCGCCATGTGCACGCGCAATTCCAGCAATCAGGGTATCTAGCGGACCAATTGAAGTTCCTACACGCTCCAAGTGAGCTCGAATATCTGCAGCCGCTTTCGCTGCCATGTGCTCAAAAGGAAGTACCCGGACAATTTCCAAAAGCGCGTCGAGCGCTTTTCGCCGCTGCGCGGGTTGAGAGGATTTAGTCAAACCGAACTCCAGCTCATAGAGCACAATGGTTGGGATCGCGATCTCATTCGGAGGAATGGCCAAGAGATGCTCCGCTACACCTCCCATTCCTTTGAAATAATAAATGAGAGTATCGGTATCGAGCGCGAACACTAAAGCGACTGTCGCGGAATATCGGAGGTCTGACTGCGCCGGATTTCTTCTAGGGTCGGCAGATCAGGCCAAGCTCCGGCCAATTGAACAACTTCTTTCGGCCAGGTGGTCTGAGTCCGGTCACGCACTAAAGACGCCACCCATTTGCTTAAAGACATACCGGCGGACTTAGCCGCTGCCTTGATTCGGCGCTCCGTAGAAGTATCAAGATAGATTGTTAATTGTCTCATGGTAGTTCAATTATACGTTCACTTATATGTAAATACAAGAGGTGAAACAAATAAGGCTGAATTATCAACCTGTTCAATATGGTTAAAAGGTGGCGACCATGTGATCAATGGCTTGGTGAGCTTTGGCGGCGGTCCCGGGCGGCACTTTCACTTCGTCGCTTTCCGCGTTTTTCGACGGGCGATGCAAACAGGATAGCAGCCTAAGGCTTGGTCTTCTTCATTAAGCTTTCCGCCTGACGGCTTCCTGAACAGCGCGTGAAAATGACGGGGCATCAATAGCCGGACATTGATAGACCGTAGGCACGCTCATAGCTCACGAGACGTCTGATTAAGGCGTTGTAGCGAGAATGGGCCGCGTCCGGTTCCGATGCTCTCAATTGGGCATAAAGTTTGCGTTCTGGGGACGGGAAAGTAGGCGAGGTGATCGATAGACCGAGGCGTCGCAATCGGGGAGCACCAATGGAAACCAGCAACGAGGGAATCGTTTCGCGCCCTTGCGCCAAGTCCTGTAGGCCCCTCTGGATGAGATCTTCTCCAGGCTTCATAAGTCTATTCCTATCCTCATGTGATAGCAACCATACGGTCGATGGCGAGTTTGGCTTTGGCGGCGATCTCTGGAGGCACTTTCACTTCGTACTGCAAATCTTGGAGCGACCAGAGCACTTTTTCGAGCGTGATCTTTTTCATGTACCCGCAGATCGCGTCTTCAGACACCGGGATGAAGGCCCGGTCGGGGTACTTCTTCTTCAACCGGTACAGGATTCCGACCTCGGTGGCGACCACAAACTCGGGAGCTTTCGAAACCGCCGGGCGCTTATAGATTCCTTCGGTCGAAAGCATCTGATCGAATTTCATCATGTGCGGCGTCGTGCAGCCGCATTCGGGATGAATCAAGAGCTCCGCTTTCGGATGTTCTTTCCTCAACGCTTCAACCCGTTCCGTCGAGATCCGCGAGTGAACGCCGCAGTAGCCCGGCCATAAATGGATTTTGCGTCCTGTTTTCTCCCGGACAAAGTTTCCCAGATATTGATCGGGGACAAAAAGGATTTCTTTGTCTGCCGGGATTGACTGCACCACCTTCACGGCGTTGGACGATGTACAGCAATAATCGCTCTCGGCTTTGACCTCGGCTGATGTGTTCACATAGGCCACGACGACAGCGCCCGGATGCTCGGCTTTCCATTTCCGCAAGGCCTCGGCCGTGATCATGTCGGAGAGTGAACAACCCGCTTCCAGGTCGGGGATGAGCACCTTCTTATCGGGTGCTAAGACGCTCGCGGTCTCCGCCATGAAATGCACGCCGCAGAAAACGATGATGTCGGCGTTTGTTTTGGCGGCTTGTTGCGAAAGGCCTAACGAATCTCCGACGAAGTCTGCCACGTCTTGAACTTCGCCGATCTGATAATTGTGCGCAAGGATGACTGCGTTCCGCTCTT